>NZ_JBEHFY010000014.1:0-66871 GCF_040225815.1 Corynebacterium sp. KPL2895 | reverse complement strand
CGGGACATCTCGCCGTACTGCTTGACCCAGCGACGGTAGGTTGCCTCGCTAACACCGAGGTCGCGGCAGACTTCGGCCTCGGTACTACCCGAGGCCTTCATGGATCAGGCTTTATCAAGTTTGGCCACGATCTGCTCAGGAGTGTGTTTTGAAAACTTCTTCATGATTATCAGTCTTCCTGCCCAACAAGGGGCTGTCACGGAAGACACGATCAAACCACATGGTCTATTTAATCCAGCCCAGACCAATTCAGCAGCTATCGAATAGCAATTTCTGTTCTCTTATTGGATCTGCTGGGCCTATTAGCAATGACAGCCTTTCCAGAGCCGTTGATCCTCATTTTTGGAAACCTCGTCACCGCATGCTTAAGCGGACTGTCGATTCCAGCCATTTTCACTATCGTTGACTCCCAAGTCAGTGGAAGCCAGCAAGCGAAAGCCTTCTCCCTCTTGGATACCGCGCGCCTTGGCGGCGGATTCCTTGGCTCATTGCTGGGAGGATTACTTCTTGACCAAAGGAACGTGCAGACTGCACTCTTTGTTGAAGCTTGCGCCGTGGCGGTTTCGCTACTTGTCTTTTTCTTCCTCTACAAATCCACGTCCCAGGACAATTCAGTGCAGCTAAGACTGAAAGAATCTTCACCGAGCTTTTTCCAAAAGGTACTCGAGGCTCCTTCTCTCTTATTGAAAAATAGACGTTCTCGCTCCGCACTAACCAGCATTTGGGGAGCAATCATTTGCACCTCGATTTTCAACATTGCGCTTGTCTTCTATGTGACCAGTACCCTCCAAGCGAGCGGTACGGTATATGCAATCATCGCCCAGGCTTTCATCGTGGGCCGCATCTTTGGCGCACGATTTTCAGCCCATCTCAGCGCACACAATGCCGAGAAGGCCCTGACCGGAGCCGGCTTCGCCATGGGGTGTTTTATTGCTTTACCCGGTCTAATTCCCTCCTTGTGGCTCTGTATTCCATGCTTCTTCCTTAGCGGAGTATGCAATGCCGTTCAGGTGGCTGCACTGCGAATCATCGTTGTTGGAACCGTACCTGATGAGGTTAAGCCCAAAGCCCTTTCTACGATGGGATCGATAAATAGCTCTGCGATGCTTATCGGATACATCATCGGGGCGCCTGTCGTAAGCGCCATCGGCACTTGCCGTATCCGGAATTGGAACCTCCGTGCTTACAGTGGGACCAGTCCTGAAACACCGTTTGCAACAATGACCATGCGCGCACCTAGTTGCTGTTTTTCTGTTTCTTCGCGCGCAGCATATCCATGCTCATTACGGCGCCAATGATGGCGGCGTGTTGTTGCTCGTTGAGGCCTGGCACGATGCGCAGGAGATACGTGTTTTTACCCATGAAGTAGTTGCCCATGCCGGTCCATTTATTGGAGACATCGGCAAGCTGGCGATCCTGGGAGGTGATGGTGAGATTCCAGTCCCAGAAATCGCCGTGTACTTCGACATCGGCAAAGCCCTCCATCGTTAGTTCCATCTTGGTTTTGAACATGGAGAAACGCTTGGTGATAACGGCCATGGGCTGTTCAATTCCCGGCAGGTGCACCTCGTAGGTATCCCGCAGAAGATTCGGCGGATCCGAAATCGTCATGACTGTTTGTTGGGGGTTGCCTTCGGCATCCGTGAGCGCGACCTCCAAGCTCCGGGAGGGTTTAAACACCATGTCCTTGAGGCTGGTGGATTGCACAATGGTGCCGACGGGGGTCCCGTTGACATCAGAAATCATGAATCGATCTTTGAGGAAAGACTTGGTTTGGGAAATAACCAGCTCGTCTGGCGTGAATAAGTTTTGTATCATGCCTGCCAATGTATGGCATTGGGCGTTTTTAATCCTCCTCCCTAGGGGTGGTTTTTGCTTCTTTCTGTGCCTCGTGGGCCTCTTCGTAGGCTCGCGCACGGTGGGCGGTCATGGTTTGTGCAAAAGTCTGCACCCAATTCTTATTCTTTTCTGCCAGCGGGCCGGAGGGCTCGGTGACGGTCCAGGTGCCGTCTTCGAAGAGCCAAATAATGTCTCGAGTGTGCGGATCCATGACGTAGAAAGCCCGGCCATCGGTCTTTATGTTGTGGTGGTGCTGGCACAGGCACGCGAGGTTTGCGGGAGTCGTCGGTCCGCCATCCGCGTGGTTGATGCGGTGATCCTTTTGGCACACCGTGGCAGGACGGTTGCAGCCTGGGTAGCGACAGGTGCCGTCGAATCCTTCGAGGTAGGCTGCCATATCCGGCGGGGTGACGTATCCCTTTACCTCCTTATCCGGGTTCATTTCCCGGATCTTGGAGTAGGGCAGCGCGTTGGAGCGCGCTGGGTCGAGCCACCCAACGGATTCAATGAATGCGGGGGAGTTGGGGACATCGGTTGCCTTGTAAGCATTCAGGATGACTTGGGGTGCTTCGGTATTGCCGGTGAGGAGGGAAATGGCGGCATCGGCAAGCGAGCAATCCAGCTTGAGCGCAGTCTCCTTGATGCACTTATCTACGCACGCCATCACCGAGGGATCCGCGCTCAGCGTCATCGCCGAGGTATTGTTTCCCCAATTCTCCATGGTGTAGCGCGGCTGGGTCGGCCCCTTTTTGACCGCAAGCGTGTCATCTTCGAGGTTGATGAGCTCATTAATCTTCCTTTTAATCTGGGCTTGCGTCCGCATGGACTGGTTGGCGCGGGTGGGAGTGAGGTAGGCGGTGAGCTGCTCATCGATGCGCGCGACTACCTCCGGGGTCGGGTTGCCCAGGCGGTTAAGGGATTTATTGATGGCAATGAGGCGGTCTAAATCTAGGTGATAGAGCTGGTGCTGCAGTTCTTTCAGTTGGGGGAGCTCTTCCAGGCGGTACAGGGCCATCAGGATATGGCCGATTCGCCCTTCATTAACTCCGGTGGTGCGGTAGAGGGATTGGGTTACTAATTCGAAATCAGAATCGAGATCAGGGATCTGTTCAGTCCAGAACTCGTATTCAGATTTTCGCATCTCAAAAGCTAAGCGTGTAGTGGGGTCTTTGGTGTTGGTCGTGGAAAAGTGGGGATCTTCCATGGCGCTTAAAACCTAAATTTGTAGGGTGAACGTGTGTACGAACAACACTATAGAACACCCGCCGGACATTCGCCTGTTTTAAGGCGTTTTTGCAGGTAGGACTGCATATTCTTCCGTCAGGATAGCCAGCTTAAGAAGCAAAATTATGTGCTAGCTTGAGGAAGGTATGAGTCAGGAGCAGGAAACGCAGGAAGAACCCGGGCGTGCGTGGTGGCAGTGGTGGGCGCCCTTGGCGATGATCGCTGTCTTCTTGGGGCTCCCGCCGGCGATTTACCAGGCGGTTTCCGGCACGGTATTGCTCGGCATCATGGGTGGGCTTACCGTGCTTATTGCTCTTATCGATGCCACCACATTCCGCTACTCATGGACCATCTTCTGGGTTGCGGGCATCGCTTATTTCGCGGCCATGGAGATGTACTTCAACGAGGGGACATGGATTTACCTGCCGGTAGTGGTCCTTTTGGCGTGGGGTGCTAGCAAATTGGGCGCCAAGGTGAGGGAGCGCTGATGGAAATCTGGCGGTTGGACCACCCCGAGGCCGGCCTGCTCGAAGTTGAGCGCGGCTACGATGCCGAGTTCGCCGAGCGGGGCGAATGGCCCAAGGAGCCAAAGGAATTTACGCCGGTGCTTGGCGATGCCCCCTTTATCCGCCGCATCCAGCTCTGGCGGAAGAATCCTGCACCCCGCATGCAGATCGTGGTCGACCACGAGGTTCGCAGCCGGCACGACAAGCCGCGTGGTGGCCATTATTCATTGCAGAAGAAGCTGGAAAGCGATCTCTCATTCAGTGAGAATAATGCGCCGCGGACTAAGCCTTATTTAGATATCCAAGCCACGCCCTTTGGGGAGATACAGGATGTCTACTACCGCGATGGGGAGGAGGCCGTGGCCTTTGATCCGCCGCCGGGCTCCTTGGGTAAAAAGCGGCGCCGGGCAATGGAAGAAAGCCCCTTCAAGCGCGTGCTGTATCCACTGCTCGGTGGGCTGGGGAAGTCCGGGTGGGCCATCGCGATGATTGTTTTGGCTCCTATTATTAGCCGCATCCTCTCGCGCTTGCTGCCGGATTGGGAGCTGCCAGATGTAGATTTTCCGGAGATTTACCTACCGCTGCCGAATCTGCCGAATCTGCCGGAGCCACCGCAGATTACCTTACCCGCGCCGCAGTTTGCGGTGCACTTTGCTCCGCCGGAGTGGGTGGTTTTCCTTATGGATTACAGCAGGGTGTGGATGCCTATAGTTATTGCCATTGCCTTTGGGGTGATGGCGGTGCGCAATGCAAAGAAGTCGGAGGCGAAGAAGAAGGAGTGGCAGAACCATGAAGATTCGCGGCGCGATTGATGCGGAGGGCCGGTGCAAGCATTGGCATTCCCCGCTCGACGTGGTGGCCAATAAGTGCGCGACCTGTGGCGAGTACTTTGCGTGCATGCTGTGCCATGCGGAGCTGACGGATCATGAGTTTGGGCCCATGCTTGTCGATGCCCCCGCTGCCCTCTGCGGTTCCTGTGGCCTCGAGATGGATTACCGGCTGTATTCCTCTGTCGAGGCATGCCCGCAGTGTGGGCATATGTTTAATCCCGGCTGCAGCGCGCATGCCGGGATCTATTTTCAGGTCACCTCGTAAAAGCGAGGGGGGAGTGCTACTGGTTCAGGCCCAAGAAGCGGTTGACCAGGCTGTGGTAGGCGCGCACGGTGAGATCCAGGTCTTCGAGGTAGAGGTGCTCATCGTGGCTGTGTAATTGCGAGTTGGCGCTGGCCATATCGCGGCCCTCGGCATGCATGGCAAAGCCATAGGCGTTGCCGCCCTTGCGGCGAGCGAAGCGGAGGTCGGAGCCACCGGTGGCGTGGACGGGCACGACGTCTTTATCGGGGAAGAACTCTTTGGCGGTGGCCTCAATGGTGCGCCAGAGCTCGGTATTGGTGGAGGACTGGGTGGCGTTTTCGGTAATGAGGTGTTCGATTTCTACCTCATCGGCAAGATCGCCCAGTGCGCTGCGGAGGAAATCGTCCAAGTCTTCCTGGGTTTGCCCAGGGAAGGGGCGGATATCCATCTCGAGGTAGGCGTGGGAGGGAAGCACGTTGATGGCTCCGCCGGCACGCAGGACGGTCTCAGCGATGGTGGTGTGGCTAAAAGCATGGGCGTAGGCATCGAGGTTGCCGAACTTGGTGTAGTCACCGGTGCCATCGATAAGCTCTTTTTCGGTCTCAGGATCGAACTTGAAGGTGCGGACGAAGCCCTCCCAGATCTCGTTGGAGGCTGTGGGTGGCTCGGCCTCGGCGATGCGGCGGGCGACCTCGCCGATCTTTACGATGGCAAAGTCTTTGCCGTAGGGCGTTGAGCCGTGCCCGGCATCGCCGGTGACGTGGAGGCGGCGCTGGCCAGCACCCTTTTCGCCCACGTTGAAGCCCACCGCGCCGGGCAGGTGGCTACCGCCGGTCTCGGAGAGGCAGTTCTTCCAGGAGAAAGCATCGGGGTGGTTTTCTGCCATCCACCGTACGCCCAGGCCACCGCGGGCCTCTTCATCGGCCATGCCCACGAAGGCAAGCGTTCCGCCGGGGTTGCCGGCGCGCGCTACCTCGCGGGTGACGGCTGCCATGGTGGCGGTAATAAAGAGCATGTCTACGGAACCGCGGCCGTAGAGCTTGCCGTCTTCAATGAGGGCCTCGAAGGGTGGTTTGGTCCACTTGGGTTCGTCGACGGGCACGACATCGGTATGCCCCATAAGGGTGAGAGGCTCCTTGGCGGGATCGCCGGGTACGGTGACCACGATGGACACGCGGCCCGGGTGGGATTCAAAGCGCTCGATGGAGACGTCTTCACCGGCAAAAAAGTTCTCTAGCGTATCGGCATTGCGCACCTCAAAACCGGAATCCGGGGTGAGGTCGTTTACGCAAGCATTGCGGATGAGTTCTTGGAGGAGTTCGAGGGTGTCATCGTAAAGCGTCATGCCCCTTAGGGTAATCCCGCGAAAAAAATTTTGTGATTTTGGCCAAAGTTGAACGGCGTTCAAGTAGGGTTCACTGCATGAGCATCATCGACATCGCCCGTGAGAAAGCTCTGGAGCAAGGCAAAGGCCTTAACCAGGAAGAACTACTACAAGTACTGCAGGTTCCAGATTCCCAGCTGGAAGAAATTGCTGATATCGCCCACCAGACCCGCCTGAAGTGGTGCGGCCCGGACGTATCGGTGGAAGGCATTATCTCCATCAAGACTGGTGGTTGCCCAGAAGATTGCCACTTCTGCTCCCAGTCCGGCCTCTTCGAGTCCCCAGTGCGCGCAGTGCGCCTGAACATCCCTGAGCTGGTGGAGGCGGCACAGAAGACCGCCAAGACCGGCGCCACCGAATTCTGCATCGTTGCTGCGGTGAAGTCCCCGGATGACCGCCTGCTGGACCAGGTGGGCGAGGCCATCGCCGCCATTAACGATGCCGTTGACATCGAGATTTCCTGCTCCCTGGGCACCCTGACCCGCGAGCAGGCACAGCGCCTGAAGGACATGGGCGCACAGCGCTACAACCACAACCTGGAGACCTCCCGCTCCTACTTCCCCAACGTGGTCACCACCCACACCTGGGAAGAGCGCAAGAAGACCCTGGATTACGTGCGCGAGGTAGGCATGGAAGTCTGCTGTGGCGGCATCATCGGCATGGGCGAGTCCCTGGAGCAGCGCGCCGAGTTCGCAGCACAGCTGGCAGAGATCGATCCGTGCGAGGTTCCGATGAACTTCCTCGACCCTCGCCCGGGCACCCCGTTCGCTGACCGCCCGCTGGTTCCGCTGGGTGAGGGCCTGCGCGCCGTTGCTGCATTCCGCTTGGCGATGCCCTCCACCACCCTCCGCTTCGCCGGCGGCCGCGAGCTTTCGCTTGGCGATGACGGCACCGAGCGCGGTTTGCTCGGCGGCATCAACGCCATCATTGCCGGCAACTACTTGACCACCTTGGGTCAGGAAATCGAAAAGGATGTGGACATGCTGGGCCGCATCGATCTCCCGATCAAGGCTCTGTAGTGTCCGAGCCGAACTCTGAGTTGGCAACCGCCGTCCTGGCCGGGGACGAGCCAATTTTCCACCCCAATACCGGCAAGCCGATCGAAGAGGTCTTCAAGCTGCACCCCGCTGCAGCTGCTGGCCTCGACGTACCGCGCTACTGCCAGATCTGCGGCCGCCGCATGGTGGCCCAGGTGCGCCCCGATGGCTGGCACACCAAGTGCTCGCGCCACGGGGAGCTAGATTCTGAGTGGTTATACGTAGAGCAGCTACCAGAGAGCTAGCACTACCAAGATAAGGAGCCGCTGCCGTAAGGCAGGCGGCTCTTTTTCTATTGAAAAATGGCTCTGACCTGGGTATAGGTAAATCTACTTGCGAAATTTGGTGCGCTCTACTTTAGAGATTTGGTACTCTCTACTTTAGAGATTTGGTGCGTCCTACTTGCGAAATTTGGTAAATATATGTTTGTTCCTCGGCAGCTCAGTGGATCTATAACGCAGTTAATGAAATGGTTTCCAGTTGTCAGCGTGACGGGGCCGCGGCAGTCTGGGAAGTCGACTCTTCTGAGAGAAATGTTTCCGGACTTGTCATACCTCAATCTTGAGGATCCAAGTATTCGAAGGGTGGCACAAGAAGATCCTGTGGGTTTCCTTTCGAGCCAAAGTGGACCGTTGATTATAGATGAGGCTCAATATGCACCGGACCTGTTTTCCGTTGTCCAACTTCGCTCGGATGAAGTGGGAAGCCCTGGGCAATATATCTTATCCGGATCGCAAAATTTCTTGCTTATGGAATCCATAACGCAATCGCTGGCGGGCCGCGTTGGGATCAGTCATTTGTTGCCCTTCGGCCTCATGGAAGCTCGCTCTATATCAGCTGATCTGACCGTTGATGAATTTATGGTTCGTGGAGGATATCCGCGCTTGTACCAGGCGCAAATTCCTCCGGAAATCTATTTTGAAAACTACGTGCAGACTTATCTCCAACGGGATGTGAGTGGGTTACTCAATGTTCGGAATAGTGATAGCTTTTGGCGATTCATTAAGGTCTGTGCGCTGCAAGCTGGAAACTTAATCAACTATTCCGCAATCGCAAATGAGATTGATGTTTCTTTCCAGACGGTAAAAAATTGGGTCTCAATTCTGGAGTCTAGTTTCATCATATTTTCTTTACCCAGCCACCATTCCAATCCCCGGAAGGTGCTTACTAAGACCGCGAAGTTGTATTTCTATGATACTGGTCTGTTGTGCCACCTTCTTGGTATTTCTTCACCAGAAGAACTTTCTGTGCATCCACAGTCAGGTGCAGTGTGTGAAAATATGGTGGTAGCAGAAACCATGAAAACGCATATTCACTCTGGTCGCAAGCCGGATCTACGGTTCTATCGGGATAGTTCTAAAAGAGAAATCGACCTATTGGATTTTACGGGCGGCGATCCTAAGGCTTATGAAATCAAGGCATCGCAGACCTATCATTCCAAATACACGCGTCATCTCGCGACTGTAGGTGAAGAGCTGGAGATCAAACCCGCAAACCGCACAGTGCTGTACCGCGGCCAGCATTCCTTCGAAGCGAATGGTGCGCAGGTAGTCCCTGTTGAGCAGTACTTGAAGGCGCTTGATTAGATTGGTGGGTATGGATCCCGCTGTAGCCCATGCTCATCAGTCCGCGCTGCGATCGATTGCGCGCGTCGTGGAGGAGACGGCGCCGCACACGGAGGCAGGGAAGGCTTTGGGGGACATCGGCAAGCAGCTGCGTAACGGGCCGGTCATGGTGCTCACTGGGGCGGGGGTATCGACGGAATCGGGGGTTCCGGATTATCGCGGGCCGCGGGGCTCGCTGAGCAGGCACCGCCCGATGACGTATCAGGAATTTCGCCATGATCCGGCCGCTAGCCATAGGTATTGGGCGCGTAGCTTCGTGGGCTGGCGCGTGATGGATTCCGCGGCGCCGAATCGCACGCATTATGCGCTCGTGGAGTTGGAGCGCGCCGGGCTGGTTAATGGTGTGGTCACCCAAAACGTGGATGGCCTGCATAAACGAGCGGGTACGGAGAGGTTGGTGACGCTGCACGGTGATATGGAAACCGTGGTGTGTCTGCTGTGTGGTCACTATGAGGATCGCGGGCACTTCGATACGCGCCTAGCGGCCGCGAACCCGGGATACCTGGAGCGCCTAGTCGTGGAAAGGGACCAAGTTAATCCGGATGGTGACGTGACGCTGGATGAGAAAGATGTTGCGGCGTTCCGGATGGCGGGCTGCGAGCGCTGCGGATCGGAGCTGCTCAAGCCGGACGTGGTGTATTTTGGCGAGCCCGTGCCAGCCACGCGGCGGGATGCGGCCTTTGCGCTATTGAACGAGGCTAATTCGCTGCTGGTGGCCGGTTCTTCGCTGGCGGTGATGAGCGGATACCGCTTCGTGCTTGAGGCGAAGAAGCAGGGCAAGCGCGTGGCCGTCATCAACGGCGGGCCGGGCCGCGGGGATAAGAAGGTGGATACGCTGTGGCGCACGCAGGTGGGCCCGGCTTTTGATGCCTTGCTCGATGAGCTGGAGATTTAATTAACGCGGCGTGTGCTCCACCATCCTGAGCAGCGTGCGCACGATGGCGTGCACGCGCCTATCCATGGGCATATCTTCGTGCATGACCACGGCGTGGCGGTCAAAATCTTGGATATAGATATTGCGCACCGCCCCCTCAGGAGCGCCCTCTGGGTCGAGGAAGCAGGTTTCGGGCGGGACAACGACGGCATCGGAACGCGTGGCGATGCAGGTATAGCTCACGCCGGATTCGAGGTCGCCATCGCGGTTGACATCGCGAAGCACCTCGCTGCCCACCACCTGGTCCATGCCGGCGGGGCCAAACCAGCCATCGATGATGGAGCGGATCACCGCCTCTTGGCGCTGGGTGCGGATAAGGCGACTGGCGATGCCCCCGTGGGTCGTCCCATGATTAGGCGCGCTAATGCTCATGAGGTGGATGACCTTTTCGGCGCCGCCGTGCATGCGCATCCAGTACCGCGCGAGCAGGCCACCCTGGGAGTGGCCTACCAAGATGACCTTTTCTGCCCCGGTCACGGCAAGCACGGTATCGATATAGGCGCCGAGCTGCTGCGAAGATTCCGGGATGGTCTGCGTTGCGCGATGGCCATAATCAGGGGCAAAGACCGCCCAACCGTCTTGGCGCAAGATATTGCCCATAATTTGCCAGACGCCCTTGGTATCGCAGGTGCCATGCACCAGGATGACCGGCCAAGGGCGTTTGTCGCTCGGGCGGGCGCCCCAATCGTCTTCGAAAACGCCGCGTGGCTTCGTGCGTGCGCCGAGGGGCAGGGTCCTGGCGGCATCGGCATCGAGGGCGGAATCGCCGGGACTAGACTTATCCTTTTCGGCCTTGAGGCGGTCAACGATCTCATCGGCGACGTCATCCTGCAAAGAACTGGCCGCGGCCGGGGAGGCGATGCCAAGGCGAGGCGAATCTTTTTCTTCGGATGCATCTTCCTCGTTCACGCGCCCGAATTTGAGGAGTTGTTCAGAAATAATACTTTTCAACTCTGCAAGAGATTCGACAGCCATGCCTTCCAATCATACGCGTTAATGCAGGTAAATGGCCTCTTTGGAAAAGTTGAAGAAATTTATGGAGAAAACGCTTGACCTCGCGCCACAATCTTTGTAAACTTAGGCTTGCCTAATCACGGGCGGTGCTTACGGCGTAGGGCGCTCCACTCCTTGCCGCTAAGTGCCAGAGATTAGTCATGGGGAGAGGGCCCGCCGATGCGCAGTCGGCGGGCCTTCGTTTATGCAAGAAAACTTGCACGATTATCGCAGGCCGTTTAGCCTTGCTAATTGTTCAGGCTTTCTTGCACGATTGGAGTAAGGGTGAGCCCGCGAAAGTATGAGCATCCAGCCATCGAAGAACTAGAATTCGTCCGTGTTCTGGCCGCAGTAAGCGATCCCATCCGGTTGGAAATGGTTAAGCGCATGGCGGACGGCCAAGAGCACGATAGCTTGAAGCTTGCCGATGACCTCCCGAGATCTACCCTGACGTATCACACTCGACAGCTCCGCGAAGCGGGAGTGACGTGGACAAGAAGTAAGGGTCGAACCTGTTTGATTTCTTTGCGGAGCCAAGACTTGAATGAACGTTTTCCGGGCTTGCTTGATGCGGTGATTGACAATGCTTAAGCAGCTGTGGCCGTTTGTCATAGGTAGCGTGGCCCTCGGCTTAGATGCATATGTTATTGCTGGCTTGCTGCCGCAGATTGCGGAAGACTTGGGCACGAACGGCAGCATGATTGGCTTGGGCGTCACCGCTTTTACCGGTGCGTACGCTGTATCTGGTCCGCTGTTATCGGGTAAAGCGGGCAAGAATCCGCGTAGCGGCCTGCTTGGCGCAATCGCTGTATTTTCTCTGGCGAATATTATGACTGCCGTATCACCTACGGTGGAAGTTTTTATCGTCTCGCGGCTAATTGCTGGTGTGGCGGCGGGAGTCTATTCGCCGTTGTCCTCAGCGGTTGCGGGTGTGTCTGTCGCAGCAGAGCGTCGCGGGCGCGCACTGTCATTGGTGCTAGCTGGATTGGCGGTGGGAACTGTCGTGGGTGTGCCGGTGGGATTGGGTGTCGCTGAGCAGTTAGGCTGGCGGGCTACTATTGGGTTGGTTTCGCTAGTTGGCATAGTGGCGATGGTAGGTATAGCGTTGCGCAATCCGAGTGCCGTACCGGCTGTGCCTTCTTCCTCGCTGAGACAGCGAGTCCGAGTCATCGGCCGAGTAGATAATTTACTTACGGTCCTAGTTACTTTCTTTGTGGGAGTGGGGTCGTTAGGTTTGTACACCTATATTTCTGTCGTGCTCGGTCGTGTGCAGGTAGACACCATTGCGGGCATGTGGATATGGGGTATCGGTGGCGCAGTGGGCGCATTTGGAATCGGGCGGGTGCTCGATAAGGTAGATAGTTCTCGCACGCTAACGTTAATAATCATTGCTTTACTTGCCGCTGATTTCGCGCTATTACTGCTCTTCCCTTCGAGTCATGTGGTGGCAGCGGTGTGCCTATTTGCATGGGGGCTTTTGGGTTGGGCTTCTATGGCGCCGCAACAAAATACCATGCTCAGTGCGAACCCTGATGAAGGTGCGACTGCAGTCGCTGCGAATGCATCTGCAAACTATCTGGGCTCAGCTGTTGGTTCTGCAGTAGGGGGTCTTTTGCTTCCTTCATCCACGGGGCTTTTGCTTGCTGCGCTATTTGCAATTTTATTAGGAATCGCATGCAATGTTGGAGTCGGCACTCTTTCTCGCGCTCGGTCCGGCGGGCATGCGGCTTAGGCACCCCAAGGACTACTAAACTTTATTCCCATATCGGCAAAAGTTAAACGCTTTTTGTGGCTCATACCGCTGATTTTCGCGCATTAAATGAGGCATTCGTTTTTCGGAGTACGCGGTGCACTGTGAGTACTTCGCCATATTCTTTTGCCACTGTGGTGTCGAAGGGTACGGTTTTTCTTTCCTTTAATCGTGCAGCGGAGAGCTTCTAAAAGTCCGATCTTTCCGCCTTCCAGTCAGAGAAGCATGATTCCGGGGTGCAACTCGGATAAGGACTGCGGTATTTGCAATAAGGTTCGTTAGCGGTTTGAAACCGTTCCACTATCCGTTCATCGGGTTCTGAATTCCTAGCTTCAGAGATTACGTTGACACCGATGATGGTTGAAAGCCGACAAGCCCTGCCCCTTCGCTGGTGATATCAGCAGAGCTTTAACTCAGGCTATCTCGGTATAAACCTATCTCGGTATAAACAATGTATGGCACGGAGCACTGCCGTGCTGCGCGGTCCCCGCTAAACTCGCCGTTATGACCGATCTGCAGCATGTCCACTCCGTAGATGAAGCGGTGACTCGCTTAATTGAGCATTATGAAACCTCATGTGAGTTGGGGCGTGAGGCCCTTGCCTCGGGCACCCTCGATGATTATCGCCACGTGGTCTATCCCAAGGTCACGGTGGAGATTCGTAAATGGCAGCCGATTGACCGCTCCGAGCCCTTTGGCTATGTGAATGAGGCGGGGAAGTACTCCGCGGTCATCTCTAAGCCGCACATCATCCGCGAGTACTTGCACGAGCAGCTGACTCGGCTGACTAACAATTATCCGTGCGATATCTTCGTGGGCCAATCGGATGAGCGCATTCCGCCGGAATACATCAAAGATGCCCCGGCGGCGCCGCAGGAACGCGGCCCTATCCCGCGCCCGACCTTGGATGAAGTCAACGATGCGATTATTGATGGTGAGTGGGATGCCTTTCACGGCGAAGAAAAGCCGCTATTTCACTTCGGAGCGCAGCGCTTCGATATTGCCTGTGCGCGCATCGAGCACTACACCGGCGTCGAGGTCGATACGGTGCAGAAATACATTCTGTTTACCAATTACGCGATGCATACCACGGAATTCGTGAAATTCGGCCTGCGCGAGCTGACCAAGGAGGATTCGCGGTATACGGCGCTCGTATTGCCCAATGGGGAGACCATTCATCCCAATGATGCGGTGGACCTCGACCTGGATGGGCTGACGCTGACCTCGCGCTTTCAGATGCCCCGGTTCGATCTCATTACCGCGGGCGGCGATGGCATCACGATGATCAACATTGGTGTAGGGCCATCGAATGCCAAGACGATTACGGATTGCTTGGCCGTGCTGCGGCCGGAGGCCTGGATCATGATTGGCCACTGCGCCGGCATGGATGGGCGCATGCGCATCGGTGACTTGATCTTGGGCAATGCCTACGAGCGCCACGACCACATCTTGGACCGGCAGGTGGTTTCTTCCACACCGATTCCGGCCATTCCAGAGGTCCAGCGCATGCTGGAGGCATCCGTGGATGAGGTCTACGGCAGCGATAATTCGCTCATGCGCACCGGCACGGTGCTATCGACCGATGACCGCGATTGGGAATGGCGCACCAGCCGGGATCTGTGGGAGTGGTTGCGCACTTCTACCGCGGTAGCGGTGGACATGGAATCGTGCGCCTTGGCAGCAAATGGGTACCGCTACCGCGTGCCTTATGGCACGCTGCTTTCCGTATCGGATCTGCCGCTGCACGCCGTGCCGAAGCTGCCGGCACAGGCCCAGGCGTTTTATTCCAACTCCAAGGAAGCCCACGTCATGTGCGCCGTGCGCGCGGTGGAACAGCTGGCAGAAAACCCGGAGCGCCTGCGCACGCGCAAGCTGCGGCGCACGTTGGGAGAGGTTCCTTTCCGGTAGCTGCTTTCCCTTGGTAGGTATCGCTAGTTAAACTACAAAGAAAGCCCATGACGCAAAAGGAGCCGCGCAATCGTGACTGAGAATTGGATCCACCCGGACCGGGAGAACCTCACCTGGGAAGTCTTCGGCGAAGCGAGCCGGAATCTTTCGGAGCAAATCGTGGAATCCGGCTGGTTTCCTGACTTGATCGTGGGCGTTGCCCGCGGCGGCCTGATCCCAGCCGGTGCCATTGGTTATGCCATTGGGGTTAAGGCCATGGGCGCTATCAATGTGGAGTTCTACACCGATATTGGCCAGACCTTGGACGAGCCGATCATCTTGTCCCCGCAGTTGGATACGGATTCCCTGAAGGGCAAGAAGGTACTCGTCGTTGATGACGTGGCCGATTCCGGCAAGACCCTGGATCTGGTGGTGAACTTCTTGGAAGAAACCGCCGATGAGGTGCGTTCCGCTGTGGTGTACACCAAGCCGAAGACCATCTTTGAGCCGGATTACTCGTGGAAGAAGACGGATAAGTGGATCAACTTTGCTTGGTCGGTGCTGCCGGTCATCACGGCGGATGGCTCCTTTCGGGAAGGCTCGTAGTAGCTACTAGTATGTGCAGGCGTGATTAACGAGCAGCCTGCACCCACCGGCGTCATCGCCAGTTTCCGCTTTGCCTTTTCCTCACCTGCGCGTTTGCGCAAGGAGGTGCTCGGCGGACTGGCGGTGGCGCTTGCTTTGATCCCGGAAGTTTTAAGCTTTTCTATTCTCGCCGGCCTCGACCCGCGGGTGGGGCTATATTCTTCGGTGATTATGGCGATGGCTATCGCCTTTACCGGCGGCCGGCCCGCCATGATTTCCGCGGCGGCGGGCGCGGTTGCCCTGGTGGTGGCACCGCTCGCGCACGAGTATGGGCACGATTACGTGGTGGCGGCGGTGCTTGCAGCCGGTATTATCCAGGTGCTGTTGGCGTGGGTGGGCATCGCCAAGCTTATGCGCTTTATCCCGCGTTCGGTGATGACGGGATTCGTCAATGCGCTGGGCATAATGATGTTTACCGCGCAGCTGCCGCACCTTATTGATGTCCCTTGGATGGTCTATGTGCTGGTGGCCATTGGCCTGGCCATCATGATCGTTTTGCCGCGGTTTACCCAGGCAATTCCGGCGCCGTTGGTGACCATCGTGGTGGTAAGCATCATCGCCGTCGCGGCAGGGTGGAAGGTGCCGGATGTGGCGGACCAGGGCGAGCTGCCCACGACGCTGCCGGGCCTTTTCATTCCGGATATTCCGTGGAACCTGGAGACCCTGCAGGTAATTGCGCCCTATGCCTTTGGGATGGCGCTGGTGGGCCTCATGGAATCGCTGCTGACGGCAAAGCTTGTCGATGACATTACGGATACCCATTCCGATAAGACCCGCGAGTCCTTTGGTCAGGGCATTGGCAATATATTGGCCGCGGCGATTGGCGGCATGGGCGTGTGCGCGATGATTGGCCAGACCATGATCGGCGTCAAGGTGTCTCAGGCGCGCACGCGCTTGTCGACGTTCCTTGCGGGCGCCTTCCTCCTCGTGCTGTGCCTGCTTTTCGGCGAGACGGTAGGCCGCATTCCGATGGCCGCGCTGGTTGCGGTAATGATCCTCGTGGCGGCGACGACGGTGAATTGGCATTCCATCCGCCCGCGCACGCTCAAGTTGATGCCGCTTTCTGAAATCCTCGTCATGCTGCTGACGGTCGCGGGTACGCTGGCCACGCATAACCTGGCGGTAGGAGTGGTCTTAGGCGTGGTGGCTGCATCGATTGGCTTTGCCCGCCGGGTGGCACACCTCGTGGAGGTTGAGTTGGTAGACGGATATACCTACGTGGTGCATGGCCAGCTCTTCTTCGCCTCCTCGAATGATTTGGTCTACGCCTTTGATTACACGCTTGATACGGACTTCGTGGTGGTGGACCTTACCGATGCCGAGGTCTGGGATGCCTCGACGGTGGCGACGCTGGATGCGGTGCAGAAAAAGTACGCGGATCGGGGCATTGAAGTGGAGTTTCGGGGCCTCGATGGGGCGAGCGCGCAGCGCCTGGAGCGTCTGAGCGGCCAACTGGGTGATTAATATCACATTGCGGGCCTGATGTGCATAAGCGTACTAGCTGCAGGGGGTTGGATGGAGTGGGCTAGCGCGGCGAGATCGTCCTTTTTGGGTCGATGACCTCGAACTATTAGGCGATAGTAACTTCGCCCCGTGGTGCAGCTTTGTCTTAACTAACTTAGGTGATCCAATCTGAAAAATGCCTCTGAGGTGCGAGTTTGATTAAGCATACCTTGCTAGACGGAGGATTTTATTTCGGTATTGTAGTGCCTACAACCAATTAATTGATTCCTACAGAAAGGATTTAGCAATGGATGAGAAGCTGCAAACCCTGCTAAACAATCAGGTCATTAACGAGCACGGTGCCGCTATGGTCTACACCCAGCTGGCCTACGAGATGGATAACCTGTCCTTCCCGGGTATGCGCGACTGGTTCATGGCGCAGGCTGGCGAAGAGCGCGTCCACGCACAGAAGCTTGCGGATCACCTCTTGGCACGCGGCTACCGCGTAGAGCTTAACGATATCCCGGTTGGCTCCATCAAGGCTGCCACCCCGCTGGATGCGTTCGAGGCTTCCTTGGCTCACGAGCAGAAGGTCTCCGAGCAGATTCGCGAGATCGCCCGCGTTGCCCTTGACATTCAGGATCTGGACTCCCGCCAGCTCATTGACTGGTTCCTGGCTGAGCAGATCGAGGAAGAGGACACCGTTTCTGAGATTATTGACCAGATCAAGCTGGTGGGCAACGATGGCGCTGGTCTGCTGCGCATCGATTCCCGTTTGGCTAACCGCAACTCCTAAGTTGTGAATAACAAACCCATCAAGATTTAAATCAATCCTCCCATGGCACTGCGCTGCTGTGGGAGGATTGACGTATGTCTGCACACCTGAAAGCAATCCTCTCTGCCGTCTTAGCGGTCTTGGCATTAAGCCTCATCATCGGTGCTGCGGTCATCTCAAGCCACGTGACCCTCGGCATCTTTTTAACCACCGCGGCGCTCATGCTGAGCCCGTTTGCGGGGGTGGTGATGCTGGCGTGTGGGGTCATCGGCAAGCGCGGGCTGGTCAACCGCTCCTTATATTCCTTGAGTGGAATGCTGATTCTGGCCTCGTTGGCCGTGCTCATCGTGTTACCGATGGCGCAGGCAACGGCGGCGCTGGTGATTTTTATCGCCGGTACCGCGGTGGGGATTGTGGCTGTGCAGACCCAAGCTACTAGGCGCGCATAAACTGGACGCATTATGCCGAAGTTGCTGTTTGATCTGTACGGCGTGCTGCTGCGCCCCGCCACGCCGGAAGCGCACGCTGAACTAGAGCGCTTCCTCGCGCCTGCGAACCCGGAGGCATTCTGGGAGGCCTATAACTTTTTCCGGCCGGATTACGATGCCGGAATTTTTAGCGATAGCCACTACTGGAACGAGATAGCCGCCCGTGCGGGTATGGAGCCCATTGACTGCGCTGGGGCCGTGGCCTGCGAGAATCAGTACCTGCTCGAGGCGGACTCAGAGATGGTAGCGCTGGTCAAAGGGCTCATCGGGGAGGGCTTTAGCGTGGGGATTTTATCCAATATCCCTACGACCCTGGCGGAACAGGTACGCGCGCAGCACCCGTGGTTGGCAGAGTGCGCGGCGGTAACGCTGAGCTGCGATATTGGGGTGGCCAAGCCGCACCCAGAGGCCTACCGAGTGGCGGTGGACGCGCTCTCAGCGCAGCCCAAGGACACGCACTTTTTTGATGACCGCATCGACTACATCGAGGGCGCCACTTATTGCGGGTTACAGGCCCACCTGTTTACCGGGATCGACTCCGCGCGCGAGGTTTTACGCGGTCTGGAGTGAGCGGCCCAGCTCCAATGGTTCGCGCAATAGCTGATCGGTAGCCACGGTACGGGCGACGGCGCGCACGATTTCTTTGTGGCTTGGAATCATGCGCAGCTCTAGGTCCTCCGAGGCGGAATCGCGGACGGTGGAGGCAAAAAGCTGGGGCGCGCGGGAATCACCGGTAAAGGCCCCGCCGGCAATCACCACGGTCTTCGGCGAGTATTCGCGGACCATCTCCGCCGTAATCTGGCCCAACTGGCGGGCGCGCTCATCCAAAATGGCGCGCACGGCTGAATTGGATTCGGCGATGGTCGCGACCTCGGGCAGGGTATTGGCCTCGATGCCGTGGCGGCGCACGGCGTCCAGAATGGACTGGGTGGCCAAGAGATGTTCGGAAGCGCCGTGCCCCAGTAGGTCAGAGCGGGTCTGTGGCAGCGGGATGATGGAATTTACCTCGTCATCGGCGGATAGCGCTGATCCTAAAGAATCGTCCGCGAAGAGCAGGAGCACGCGCTCGTTCGTACCAATCTCGGCGGCCTGCGTCTCCGAGCCCAAAATGGCGGAAATGGCGGAGGTAACCACCACGGGGACGCTAAATTGGAAGCGCAGGCGCGCCGCGATATCCACACCGTGCCAGCCCAGATTGTCTGCGGTGACTAGGCCCTCTTCATCCACGGTGCCTGAGGTGGTAATTCCTAAGGCCACGAGGCGGCGATCCAGGCCCGTCATCATGCGGTTGATGCCGGCCATGATGTGTTCAAGAAAGTCTTCCTCCGTCAGGCGGGCGACAGGAGTGGTGATTTCTTCCTCCGCAACGGTGCGGCCCTTGATGTCATAGAGGCCGATATAGGTCTCGGAGGTGCCGACGGCGATGCCGCCGAGTACCCAGTTATTATCCGCGGCCTCGAGGGGGACCGTAGGGCGGCCTCGGCCCTGGGATTGGGTGAGGTCGGTGCGCTCTTGGATGAGTCCTGCGTTTAGGAGCGCGGTGGTAGCGCGGGTAATGGTGGGCTGGGAGAGTCCGGTGGCTTCTACCAGCTCACTACGGGTAATGATCGGGTTCAGGCGCACCAGGTGAAGGCACTTAGCAGCCGGTGTACGGGGGCGCGTGAACACGGGGCCAGGTTTGATCATGAAAGAAAGTATATGTGTCACAGACTGCTTTGTCTAATCTATTCATAGGTGTACGTACCGAATGGTCTAAAGGTGGAGGTAGGCCAAAAATTCCCTATGCTGGGGCGCATGAGATCAGTAGCAGTTTATTGCGGCTCCGCCGTGGGCAATTCGCCCGCGTATAGCGCAGCGGCGCAACACTTGGGCGGCGAGCTTGCCCGTCGCGGGCTGAACTTGGTTTATGGCGGCGGAAATATCGGCCTCATGCGCGAGGTTGCCAATTCCTGCCTGAATGCTGGCGGCACCGTCACTGGCGTCATGCCGCAATCTTTGGTGGATTTAGAAATCTCCCACCCAGGCTTGACCCGCCTCGAGGTCGTGGATTCTATGGCCGAGCGGAAAACCCGGATGGAGCAGCTGGCGGATGCCTTTATCTGTTTGCCCGGCGGCGTGGGCACGTTGGAGGAAGTAACAGAGGTACTGACCCAACAACAGCTGGGCAGCATTCGCGGGCCCGTTGGCTTGGTTGACGTGGAAGGTTTTTGGCAGCCCTTTTATGACATGTATGCCGCCATGGCTGAGGCGGGCTTCATCCTGCCCCGCTTTGTAAAAGCACTGGTAATAGAGGAAAATCCCGCGGCCGTGCTGGATGGTTTTGCCCAGTGGCACTACCCAGGCACGAAGTGGAACAACGATTAGCTAACAAGTTTGCAACATTTGGGTGGGCCTGGGTGGCCTATCAACAAGATAAAGGGTTAGACTTCCCTCTTATGAGTTCTGAGCAGACCGCTAAGCGCCAGCCCTCTCTACTGGACGCTTCGTGCGATAACTTCGTTCACGACCTAGCCGAGCTATCCCCAACAGATGCAACCGCGTGGGGCATTGACGGTTTTGAAGGCGAATTGCAGGATTTTTCTCCCGATTATTTTGAGGCTGTCGCTGATCGCACCCGCGACATGGTTGCGGATCTGGATGCCTTGGATGACACCACCGATGAATCCGACGATGAGGATGATTTCGATGACGTGGATTATGTCACCGCCGCCGTCTTGCGGGATCGTCTCTGCTTAGATCTGGATTTGCACCACCACGGCGAGGATATTCGCAGCCTTAATAATATTGCCTCGCCCGTCCAGACCATCCGGGACTCGCTGTTGCTTATGCCGCAGGATACCGAGGAGGACCGCGAGGCCATTCGCTCCCGCCTGTCCAAGGTCAAGAGCTCCCTTGATGGCTACCGCGAGTCCCTGAAGGAAGCGGCCTCCCACGGCATGGTGGCACCGCACCGCCAGCTCTCTGAGGTCATTGTGCAGTGCGAGCGGCTTGCCGATGCCGACTCTATGCTCGAGGGCCTCGGCCTCGACCCCGACTCCACTGAGGTGAAGAAGGCCAAGGAGGCCTTTGGCGAGTTCTCGGATTGGCTGTCTAATGACCTGCAGCCGCAGTCCTCTAATAAGGACGCTGTGGGACGCGAGCGCTACGAGCGTTTCTCCAAGCTGTTCGTCGGCGATTCCGTGGACTTGGATGAGGCCTATGAATGGGGCCTTGACCAGGTGCGCTACCTGCGCGGGGAGCAGGAGAAGATTGCGCACGAGCTCTATGGCCCAGAGTGCTCGGTGCGCTCTGCCATGCGCAAGCTTAACCACGAGGAGCGCTATACGCTGCGCGGTACCGATGCCCTGGTGGAGTGGATGCAGAGCAAGGCCGATGCGGTCATCGCCGAGCTCAACGGCAAGGAATTCGACATTCCGGAAGAAGTCGAAGAGATCGAGTGCCGTATCGACCCAGCGGGCACCGGTGGCATCTTCTACACCCCGCCCAGCGATGACTTTTCGCGCCCAGGCCGCATGTGGTGGTCCGTGCCGGAGGGCCAAGATACCTTCCACACCTGGCAGGAGCTGACCACCGTGCACCATGAGGGTGTGCCGGGCCACCACCTGCAGCTGGGTTCTGCCCTGGTACAAGAGGATTTGAACCTGTGGCGCCGCGCGGTGACCTGGAACTCCGGCCACGGCGAGGGCTGGGCCTTGTACGCTGAGCAGCTCATGGCCGAGCTGGGCTACATGGACGATCCTGGCGTGCGGATGGGGCTGCTCGATGCCCAGCGCCTGCGCGCGGCCCGCGTCGTGGTGGATATCGGATTGCACCTGGGCAAGAAGCTGCCGGACTGCACCGTATCCGGCGTATGGGATAAGGCCCACGTGAAGACCTACATGCGCGAAAACACCGCCATGGATGATGCGAACCTCAACTTTGAGGTCAACCGCTACCTGGGTTGGCCGGGCCAGGCGCCGTCCTATGCCTTGGGCCAGCGCCTGTGGCAAGAAACCCGCGCCGCCGCCGAGGAGCAGGGTATGAGCGCCCGCGAATTCCACTCCGAGGCCCTGGCTCTTGGCTCGGTGCCGATGTCGGTGCTGCGCGAAGCCGTGCTCAATAACTAAGCGCGCAGGCTAGCCGCGCACGCTAGCGCCGTGTGGAAAACTTGCTGACGGCCCTGATGAGCTGCGGCAAGTATCCCGCAATGACCAGCACGGCGATGAGGCGGGTAAGTTGCACCGCAATCACCACGGGGCCAGCCCCGCCTTCCGCGGAGAGCGCGAGCACGGTCTCTAGCGCGCCGGGGCTGGTGGCCAGGTAGGCCTCGAAGTAGCTGATATTGAGCCAGTGCATCAGCGGCCACGCCGTGGCCGCACAGAGGCCGAGGACCGCCGCGATAGAAAGAATCGTCGCGGGAAGCTGCTTGGCAAAGGCCTTGAGCGAGGGGAGAGAAAGACCGCCGCCGCAGACCCATCCGATGGATAAAAAGGCAATAACCTTAAAGGCATAAATCGGCTCCAGCGTATGCCCCTCCGGCAGGAAGAACGAGGCCAGCACCGTCAAGATCAGCGGGCCGAGGACCGCCGCTGCGGGCAGGTGCAGGAATTTGCCAAGCCTTTCGCCGACCAGCGCGATAACGAGCACCAATGCGATGATCCACCAGGTGGTTTCCGCCTCGAGCCTTAAGTCACCGCCCCTTCCGGCAGGCGTATCGAGGAAGGTCACGACGGCGGGAAGGGATACGGAAACGATCAATAACCGCAGGTATTGGGTGAGCGCGACGTAGCGGTAGTCGGCACCGAGTTCATCGGCAAGCGCGGGCATGAGCGAGGCACCGCCGGGAAGCATAGACAGGATACCGGTTTCGGAGGAGACGTCCCGTGGCCGCTGGCGGTGCAGCATGACGCCGCAGAAGATGCCCAACGCGATGGTGACAAAGGATATGGTTATGGCCGCCGGCAGGTAACCCACCAATTGGCCAAAGGAGACCACCGTCAGTGGCAGCGCGGCCATGATGCCGATGAATCCGCGCGATAGCCCATAAAATTTGCGGTTGACCTTGAGGTCCTCGCCGGTGATAAGCGCCATGGCGCCGGAGGCGATGATCGCGGCCAAAATCCACGCGGCCGGCACGTGCCACATGCTAAAAAGCCAGCCCAAGAGGATGGAGACGGGGACCACGATGCCCCACCGCAGGATGGTGTGGGTATCTACGCTCATTCCCCAGTGCCGTTTAGCCACGTATTCTCCCATCTTCTGCTCGTCTCCGATCGAGTCTAGACCTCCCCGCCGCGGGGTTTATGATCTCGTCATGGATATCGACGTGGCGCAGTGGGCGGTGCTCCTTGTGGGAGCGGCGGGGGCAGGCTGGATCGACGCGGTCATCGGCGGGGGAGGCCTCGTGCTTATTCCGCTATTGCTTGCCGTGGTTCCGGGGCTCGCGCCGGCAACGGCGCTGGCCACCAATAAACTTGCGGCGGTATCCGGCACGGCATCGGCCGCCGTGACCTTGGTACGCAAGGTGCGCCCGCCCGCAGGGGAGCTAGTTCGCTACGCCCTCATCGCGCTCGTGTGCGCCGGGCTGGGCGCGAGTGTGGCGGCGAATCTTAATAGTGACATCATGCGCCCGCTCATTATCGTGCTGTTAGTGGTGGTGGGGGTCTTCGTGACCTTTAAGCCGAGCTTTGGCACCACCGAGTCTCCCGGCATCCGCGGCGGATGGCGCACCTGGGCGGGGCTTGCGGCGGTCGCGGCCATCTCCTTTTATGACGGCATCTTTGGCCCGGGTACCGGCATGTTCCTGATTATGGCCTTTACCTTCATCTTCTCCCAGAACTTCTTAAAATCCGCGGCGATGGCCAAGGTGGTCAATACCGCCACGAACCTCGGTGCGCTGGTGACCTTCATCCTTGGCGGCCACGTGTGGTGGACCCTTGGTATCGCGTTGGCCGCCGCCAATATCCTCGGCGCCCAGGTGGGCGCGCGGACGGTGCTGAGCGGCGGAACGAAGTTTATCCGCTACGCCCTGCTTACCTTGGTCGTGGTCATGAGCTGCTATCTATCCTGGCAGCAGTGGGGTTAGGCTACATCCGGTTCTTGGTCCGCGCGGTGGCAATGGCATTCCATGGATCCTCGGGCCACGGGTGCTTGGGGTAGCGCCCGCGCATATCGGCGCGCACCCCGGCGTAGGGGCCGGACCAGAAGCTAGCAAGATCATCGGTTACCGCTAGCGGGCGGCCGGCGGGGGAGAGCAAGTGAAATTGCACGCGGTTGCCGCAGTACTCCGGGGATTCGGCCAGGCCGAAGCACTCCTGCAACTTGATGTGGACCACGGGGCGCTCGCCCGACCAATCGATTTTGGCATCGCGGCCGGAGGGCACTGGGAGGCGCTGAGGTGCGAGCTCGTCTAAGCGGGTGGCTTCGGGCCAGGGAAGCAGGCGCTGCAGGGCGGGGTACATGTCTATCTTGGCGGTGGGGGTTCCCGCGGCAATCTGGTGCAGCTCGGGCCCGAGCCACTCGGCGGGATCGGCGGCATCGACATCCGGCCACGGATCGCCGTAGTGCGCGTGCAGGTGGCGGAGCCTATCTTTTAAGCTCTGGGCCTTCTCGCTGAAGGTAAATAAGCCCAGGCCCTCTTCGCGGATGCCGGCGGCTAATGCCTGGGCTGCGGCATCGCCGGTGACCTTGACCGCGGTTTCGGACAGCACAATCGCCCCGGCCGCCCGGACTTTGACCCCGCGCACGCGACCCCCACGCAGAAAGGCGCGGGTTTCTTCGGTCACGCCGATGGCATCCAGTGCGGCGGACTCTTCGATGCGCGCGGCGGTGCGAATGATGGGGTTTCCGGCATTGGAGAGGGTGACCTCCGCGATGGCGAGCCACGGCGAGCCGGCCAGCCCGGAGTTATCCAGCAGCCGGGCGCGAGTGCCGCTGGCCAGCAGATAGTCTTCACCCACGCGCTTGGCCACCTGCTCGGGATAGGCGGTGGCGACGACCTCGCCAGGGTCAGCGGGTCCGAGATCCTCTACCAGGCGAGACAGGCGCCTGATTTCCTTGTGCGGGGCGGGGCGACGGGTGAGATCGGTGGTATTGGTGGGGGCATCGGCAAGCGCGGCGATGGTGGGAGCCGCCTGGCTGCCGTGCCGGATAAGGGCCGCGCCGAGGCGGGGATCGGTGGGCAAGAGGGCGAGCTCTTGCGTCGCACCAATGCGCTTGAGGGTGGCGCGCGCGGCCGCAAGGGCTTGGGCGGGCGGCGGATCGAGCAGCGGGAAATCCGGGCCCGCGCCCCAGCAATCCAAAAACAGCGCAGCCTGCGTGAGATCCGCGGACAGGATCTCCGGCGTAGTGTGCGGGGAAAAGTGCTGGTAATCGTCCTGGGAATAGCAGCGAATGACCGTACCCGGCGCCTCACGCCCGGCACGGCCCGCGCGCTGGTCCGCGCTCGACCTCGATGTGGAGACCGTCACCAGGCCAGACATGCCGCGCTGTGCATCGCGCCGGGGAACGCGGGCCAGCCCGGCATCTACCACCACACGCACGCCAGGCACCGTCAGCGAGGATTCCGCGATGGACGTCGCCACCACAATGCGCTGCTCATCGGTATAAAGCGCGGCATCTTGCTCCGCGGTGGTCTGCTTGCCGTGCAGCGGGAAAACATTATGGCCCTGCAGCTCCTCGCACACCAGGTTGACCTCGCGCACGCCGGGCACGAAGACCAGCGTTGATTCGTGTTGGCGGGCTGCCTGCTTGGCGATGCCCCCGTAAAACTCCCGCGACCCCGCCGCGCGCCCCGGCTGTGGTGCGTACTGGATATCCAGGGGATAGGTCACCGCCTCGGTGGTATGGATGGGCGCGCCCATGAGCTGGGAAAAGCGCTGCGCGTCTACCGTGGCGGACATAGCGATGACGCGGAAGTCTTCGCGCAGCTCTGCCAGCTCCAGGCACATGCCGAGCACCAAATCCGTATCCAGCTGGCGCTCGTGGACCTCATCGATGGCCACGGCGGCTACGCCCTCGAGCTCCGGATCCTTCAGCAGGCGGCGCAGCAGCACGCCTGGGGTGACGAATTCGACCTCGCTGCCCGTGCGGGATGCGCCGCGGATGGCGAAACCGACCTTATCCGGGGTGCCGCTGAGGGTGCTTAAGCGCTGGGCGGCCGCGCGCACGGCCACGCGGCGCGGGGCGGTGACGATGACCTTGCCGCGCCCTGCGGAATGATTGGCCAGCGCCGGTGGCACGAGCGTGGTTTTACCCGTGCCGGGTGGTGCCTGAATGACGACGTTTTCGGTGCTAGGCAGCGAATCGATGGTCTTGGCTACGGGCAGCCCCGCGCCAATGCTGGCAAGATCGAACATTTAGTTGGCGGCCCCAAAACCTTCCACGGGGCCATCCAAATCCTTGCGCTCCCACGAATCCTCATCGCCGTCCAGCGTGCGTACCACTCGGCCGGGCGTGCCCAGGACCAGCGAATTATCCGGAATATCCTTGGTCACCAGCGTGCCGGCACCAATAACGCAGTTTTCACCAATGGTAACCCCCGGCATGACGGTGGCATTGGCCCCAAACCAGGTATTGCGCCCCACGGTGATGGGGTGGGCGATTTCCCACCCGCCCTCGCGCATCGCGTGATCGTTAACGGGGTGGCCGACCGTAATGAACGAGCAATTGGGCCCAATCAGCACGCGGTCCCCGAATGTGACCTTGGCTTGGGCCAAAATGCTGCTGCCAAAGTTGATGAAGACGCCTTCCCCACAGACGATATTGCAGCCGTATTCCATATTCAGCGGCGCGTGCGCCCCCGGTACGTGTGATTCCTCCGGCAGGATCTCCCGCAAGATTGCCTGCGCCTGCTCCTTATCCGTGTTGTGCAGATCGTTGAACTGCCCAATCAACCCAAAGGTGCGCTGGTGCTCCTTGTCGATGTCCCCCATGCCCGGCAGGTGCCACTGCCCACCGGTCATCCGCTCCCAAGTGCCGTAGCGTTGCAGGTCGTGCAGCTTCTGTTCATCCATGGTGGCCATTGTAGAGGGCGCGTGGTTCCTGCCGAGCATACCGGACTTGACCCCCTCACCTTTCGATAGAATTAAGGAGAAGTTTACTGGCAAACCATATTGTGGAGTGTTTTTCTGATGAGTCGTTTGATTGGCTTTGCTGGGATTGCGGTGCTTGCGGTTTCAGGGGTCTTTGCTTTACTCGGTTACACAAAAATCTCGTATATTTTTCTAGCCGTTGCCGCCGTTGATCTCATAGTTGCCCGGATCTATCAGCCTGACGAATCCAATGACAGAAGAGCTAAACAGCTAAAAGCAGTTAGCTGCTTCTTCATACTCCTCGGCACACTTTTCATCTATATAACAGGGAATTGGATAGGTATCATCGCAATATTCTCAGGAATAATAGATCTCATGTCTGGAGAATATTCAATACTTAAAAAACAGCCGCAGAACCGATAGATTTGTCGGCTCTAATGCAAAATGCTGTCGGCCAATGACTGACCTCAAACAGGTGGGTACTTTCGTTCCTTTTCCGTTCGATAATGCTTCTACCGTTGTCTGATTTCTGGATTAGGCTATGTGGGACCTCGGACGAGGTAGAGGCTTGAGTTCTAGGATTGACAGTGCGAGCTTGCTCGATGCCCGACCTATCGTCCAGTCCACCACCAAAGTAGAAACTCCTGCCAAACCGTGAAGCAGTTCTACTAAGTATCCACGATTCGGGGACAACCCAATATGTTTAGGTTAATTGGGTGCTATCATTACAACCCGTTTCGGGTCCATAATTGTTCTTCGGCGCGAACCTTTAACTCGGAAATATTCGAGGGGAGAACGACATCAACGACGATATTGATCTCATCCGGGCTTACTCCTGCTTGGTATGTCATCGCTTCCTGCATTTCGTCGGCAGCGTGGCCTAACCGATTAGCGGCTAGGGTGGAGGAATGCTTTTTGATTCGCTGCCGCGGCCGAATGCGTACGTCGCGCCGGGTGTGGGGCACGTGCCGGGATGGGTGGGCATCGGCAAGCAAAAGGCCCTGGTAGAAGAGACTCGGGAGATTGCTCGTGCGTATGCGCATACGCCGATGGCGATGGTGCAGCCGCGGCTGAAATCGGGCGGGCAGATGAGCGTATTTCAGCTGCATCTTGGCCGGTATTGGCATTATCCCAGCTATCGGTACGTGGACAATATGGAAGGCACGCGGGTGCCGCCGGTGCCGGATAACCTGCGGGAATTGGCCCCGGCGGCGCTGCGGCAGGCGGCCCAGGTTGCCCCGGAGCTTGAACCATGGGTGGATAACTTCGTGCCGGAGATGGCGCTGGTGAATTATTATCCGCCCGGCTCGGCGATGGGCATGCACGTGGATGACTCTGAGGAATCGCCCGCGCCCGTGATTTCGCTTTCGATTGGGGATGAGGCCCTCTTCCGCATAGGCCATACCGAAAAACGCACTAAGCCCTGGGACGATGTGACTTTGTGCTCGGGTGATTTGGTGGTCTTTGGCGGGCCGAAGCGCTTTGCCTACCACGGCGTGGTGCGGGTAAATGATGGCACGTTGCCGGAGGGGTGCGGGCTGCAGGAAGGCAGAATCAATATCACCATCAGACAAGTTTCGGCGAGCGCGGTAGGCTAGGGCGGGTTACATAAAGGTTGAAGGAAAGAGGTTTTCTTATGTCCCGAATTGGCATCATCATCGGCTCTACCCGCGATAAGGCGGCGGGCCAGGCAGTAGGCGAGTGGGTCAATGACCTCGCCCAAGGCCGCGAGAACGGCGTGGAGTACCAGCTGTTGGAGCTCAAGAAGTTCAATGTTCCCATCCTTACCAGCGAGGTTGTTCCGGGTGCGGCGAATAAGCAGTACGATGACGCCAACGTGCAGGAGTGGTCCAAGGCCGTCGATGCCTGCGATGGCTTCGTCTTCGTGACCCCGGAGTACAACCACTCCGTGCCTGGTCCGTTCAAGAATGCCTACGACTCGCTCGGCGCGGAATGGGCGGGCAAGCCGGTGGCCTTCGTGGGCTATGGCTCCGTCGGTGGCGTGCGCGCGGTCGAGGCATGGCGCAATGTCGTGGCTAACTTCTCCATGCCACAGTTGCGCAACCAGCTGGACTTTAATATCTTCACCGACTGGAACGACGGCGAATTCCGCCCTAGCGATGACTCCTACGAGCGCGCAAACTCCCTGCTTTCTGAACTCGAGGAGGCCCTTTAAGTAAAAAGCCCTGCACCGTGCCGCGCGCTGCGTAGCATGGGGTGCATGACTGAAAAGAAAGTAGCAGTAGTAACCGGCGCCTCCTCTGGCATTGGGGAGGCCACCGCGCGTTCTTTGGCCAAGGACGGCTGGCACGTCGTCGTGGGAGCGCGCCGGACAGACCGCCTGCAGCAGCTTGCCAATGAAATCGGTGGCGAGGCCTATGAGCTGGACGTTACCTCCGATGTTTCCGTCTCCAAGTTCGTCTCCCACCTCGACCGCGTAGACCTTTTGGTCAATAACGCCGGCGGTGCCAAAGGCCTAGAGCCGCTGGTTGATACCTCCATCGATGACTGGCAATGGATGTACGAGACCAACGTGCTCGGCACCGTGCGCATGATTCAGGCGCTTATGCCCAAGCTCGAGCGAGTGCCGGATCTTTCCGGGCTGATTATTAACGTCGGTTCCATTGCTGGGTGGACCGTGTATGAAGGCGGTTCCGGCTATAACACCGCTAAGCACGGCGTGCGCGTGATTTCCCGCGCGCTGCGGCTAGAAAATCATGATGTGCGCGTTACCGAGATTGATCCTGGCCGCGTGGCCACGGACTTTTCCTTGGTGCGCTTCAAGGGCGATGAAAAGCGCGCGGCCGCGGTCTACGATGGCCAGCTCAACCTCGTGGCAGAGGACATCGCCGAGGCCATCCGCTGGGTCGCCGCCCAACCGGCCCACGTCAACGTGGATACGATGACCATCAAGCCGCGCACGCAAAGCTGAGGCCCCGCGAGGCTCTTAAAAAGAGCAGCGGCGGGGCGGGGCCTTAGGCTTTATGGTCTTTTTGCGCCTTATTGCAGGCCAAACTGATCCCATGCGGCAGGGTTCAGGTTCTGATACACGTGCTTGTGTTCCTGGTACTCGGCTAGGCCGGTTGGGCCTAGCTCGCGTCCATTGCCGGACTGCTTGTAGCCGCCCCATTCCGCCTGCGGCAGGTACGGGTGGAAATCGTTGATCCAAATGGTGCCGTGGCGCAGGGCGCGGGCAACGCGCTCGGCGCGGCCGGCATCGGAGGTGTACACCGCGCCGGCCAGGCCATACTCGGTATCGTTTGCGATCTCGATGGCCTCTTCTTCGGTGGTGAAGGTTTCGATGGTCACGGTCGGACCGAAGGCCTCGTCGTGGACGCAGTCCATCTCGCGGGTAGCGCCATCGATAATCGTGGGCAGGTAGTACACGCCCTGGCCCAGATCCGTGGTGCCGGTGCCGTGCTGGCCATTGGTGTCTTCGCTGGTGGCGGCGCGGCCGCCGGTGAGGATCTTGGCGCCTTGCTCGCGGGCCTTGTCCACGTAGGCCGCCACCTTCTCGCGGTGCTCAGCGGAGATGAGCGGGCCGGTCTCGGCCTTGTCATCGGTGGGTCCACCGATCTTGATCTTCTCGGCGCGCTCGACCAGTGCGGCAACGAACTTATCGTGCAGGGACTCTTCCACCACGATGCGCGAGCCGGCGGAGCAGACCTGGCCGGAGTGGAAGAAGGCGCCATTGAGCGCATTATCCACGGCGACGTCGAAGTTGGCATCAGCAAAGATAACGTTCGGGTTCTTGCCGCCGAGCTCTAGTGCCGTGCGCTTGACGGTTTCGGCCGCGTTCTTTGCAATCAGCTTGCCGGTAACGAGGCCGCCGGTGAAGGAGACCATGTCCACGTCGGGGTGCTGGGAGAGTGGATTGCCGCAGTTAGCGCCGGCGCCGGTGATGAGATTGCCCACGCCATCTGGCAGGCCGCATTCCTTCAGCGCAGCCATGAGCAGCATGGCGGTGTGCGGGGTCAGCTCCGCCTGCTTGAGCACGAAGGTATTGCCGGCAGCAAGGGCCGGGCCTACCTTCCAGGACACCTGCAGCAGCGGGTAATTCCACGGGGTAATCAGGCCGCAGACGCCCACCGGCTCGGCATCGATGCGTGAGCGCAGGTTGGGATCTTGCGGGTCGACCACGCGGCCAGCTTGGTGCTGGGCCAAGGTGCCAAAGTACTCGAAAGCATTGGCAATATCGTCCATATCGCCCAGGGATTCCTCGTAGCGCTTGCCGGTATCCGCGGATTCGGCTTGGGCGAAAAGCTCCTTGTGCTCACGGATGAAATCCGCCAGGCGGATGACGATCTTGCCGCGCTCGGCGGACGGCGTTGCGGCCCACTCGCCCTTATCGAATGTTTCACGTGCAACCTCGATGGCGCGCAGGGTATCTGCCTCGGATGCCTCGGAGACGACGCCGACGGTGGAGCCATCGGCAGGGCAGACAATGGTGCGGGTCTCGCCATCCTGGGCGGCCTCCCACTGGCCGTTGATGAAGAGCGACTTCGGGGCATCACCGGAGTGCACGCCCTGGAGCAATTCGGTGGTGGTGGGATCGAACAAGGTGTTCTGGGTGCTCAAAGTGCAAGCAACCTTTCTCTAATTGAGGCGGTATCGCCCGCCAGTTTAACTATCTTCGCGCCAGGTGCGTTCCGGCTCGGCGCCATCGGAGACATCGGAATCGCCCGGCTGGCTTTGCTGCATGTAGAGGAAAGCCAGGTGGCGCTCGTACAGGTCCAGCACGTTATTGATGATCTGGTTTTCGGAGTAGCCGTAAACGTCATAGCCCAGCGAACCGGTCATGTCGTAGACCTCGAGGCGGTAGTACTCGCCGTCGCCCTCGCAGAAGTCCGGGCGCTCCGCGGAAACCGGGAAGAGCTGGTAGCGGAATTGGCGCTCGTTGTGCAGCCGGACCTCGAGATCGAGCTGGGGCAGTTCGGCATCGGGAAGCTCACTGGTGAGCAAGATGGCGTCATAGCCGCGGGTGCGCATTTGCGTGGCCACCTGCTCGAGGGCGTAGGCGGCAGTTCCCCGCAGGTATTCATCCATGTCCTGCTTGGTGGGGAAGGAATTGGCGCGGTCCAGGCGGTTCTTCCACAGGTTGGAATCGCTAGGCTCGCGCTCGGTGCGACTGCTGATGGCGCCGTGCAAGGCGGTTTTGCGGGCCTCGCGCTGGACGATTTCCAAGCGCAGCGACTTCCACAGCGAGAACATGATGAGGTAGACCACGAACGCGAAGGGCAAGCCCATGACCACGGTTGCAGACTGCACGGTGGCAATGCCATCGAGCTGCAGCAACGCCAAGGTGAGCGCGCCAACGGTAATGGACCAGAAGATGCGCAGCCACCGGGCGCCATCCTGCCGGTTATCCGTGATGCGGGAGGTGAAGTTGGACATGACCAGCGCACCGGAGTCCGCCGAGGTGATATACAGCAGCAGGCCGATGAAGGTGGTCAGGAAGATGACGATGGCGGAGCCAGGGAATTCCTGGAGCATGTCGTAGAAACCCTGCTCCGGAACGTTAATGGCGTTTTCCGCAAACTCCGGATAATCACCAGAGCGCACCATGTCCAGGGCGGTATTTCCAAAGAAGGACATCCACATCAGGATGAACAGGAAGGGGAAGGTCAGCGTGCCCAGGATGAACTGGCGCAGCGTGCGGCCGCGGGAAATGCGGGCCAGGAATAGGCCGACGAAGGTTGCCCAGGCAATCCACCAGGCCCAGAAGAAGAGGGTCCAAGACTGCATCCAGGTATCCACGCTGGCTTGGTCCTCAGCAAAGGCGAAGGTCTCTAGCGTCCAGGAGGGGAACTTGGAGACGTAATCACCGATATTGGTGACGATGGCATCAAAGAGGTAGGCGGTCTTGCCAAAGACCACGACGTAGACCATCAGCGCGATGGCCAGGTACACGTTGAGCTCAGAGAGGAAGCGAATGCCCTTATCCACGCCGGATACAGCCGATAGCGTCGCAATGACCACCGCGACAATGATAAGCGCCGATTGCAGCCCCAGCCCCTGCTCGATGCCAAAGATGAGGTGGAATCCGTAGGAAAGCTGCACCACGCCGATGCCCAGGGACGCGGTAACGCCAAAGACGGTGCCCAGCATGGCGGCAATGTCCACGGCCGAACCAATGGGGCCGTGCACGCGCTTGCCGATGAGCGGGTACAGCGCCGAGCGAATAGCCAACGGCATATTCAGGCGGTAGGCGAAGTAACCAAAGGCCATGCCCATCAGCGCATAGAGTGCCCAGCCGGTAAGCCCGTAGTGGAACATGGCATAGACCACGGCCTCTTTGGCGGCCTCCATGGTTTCACCATCGCCCACCGGCGGATCCATGTACATCGTGACCGGCTCGGCCACCGCGAAGAACATGAGGTCCACGCCGATGCCGGCGGCAAAGAGCATGGATACCCACGAGAAGGTATTGAATTTGGGCCGGGAGTGGTCCGGGCCCATGCGGATGCTGCCGGTATTGGAAAAGGCGATGTAGAGGACGAAGACCACGGCGATGGTGGCGGTCAGGACGTAGAACCATCCCAGGTTCGTGCCGATCCATCCGGTGACGCTGGCGAGGGTATTCGCCGCGGATTCTTGCCCGAAGCCCGCATACAGGGCCATGGCGATAATCAGCACACCGGAAATGATAAAGACCGGCCAATTGGGTTTGGGTGCGGCCACCTCATCGGCGCCGACATCATCGCCGGTTTCGGCCTTATAGCTGCCGACGATGGCGCGTACTTGGTTGCGCGGTTTATGACCCTTGTCCTCAGTTGGGTGAGTTTCCCCAGGGGAGTGAGCGAGAGAGGTGTCGGAATCCCCTGTGCGGGACTCTTCATGGTCGTGCGGACCACGGTTAGCCATCTACTTCTCCTAGTCTTGATCGATTAAGTGCCGAATCTTTCGCAAGAGTGCCCCACAGTCCCCCGAAAAGAGGGGTGAGAGATAGGTTGGTGGCATAAATCATATGCGAGCAATCTATGCGTAAAGACCCCGGATTTCATCTACTTAGATGCATATCCGAACACCGTAAATATACATTAATCTGGGAAAACGTCCACCAGATGTGTATTCTGGGGGCGCTATTGCGCATAAATGAAAGTGGAAAAGCATAGATTTTTTGCGCAGGATACAATGGATCCGCCCGAAATACGGCGAGAACTACGCGTGAGATGGCTCATAGAAGGAAGGGGATTTATGGGTATTGTGGACAAGTTGACTAAGAAGCGCTCGACAAAGAGGGCGACGGATGAGGTCAGCGATGTGGTCGTCGTCGGCGGTGGCTCTGCAGGCTCCGTCATCGCGGCTCGCCTGACCGAGGACAAAGACACCCGCGTGCTCGTTCTTGAGGCCGGCCGCCCGGATTCCCTGTGGGACCTATTCATCCACATGCCTTCCGGTTTCTCTTTCCCCATCGGGGCAAAGAACTATGACTGGATGTATGAATCCGATCCGGAACCGGAAATGAATGGTCGCCGCATCTACCATGCGCGCGGCAAGGTGCTCGGCGGTTCCTCTTCCATCAACGGCATGATCTACCAGCGCGGCAACCCCATGGACTACGAAAAGTGGGGCCAGAACCCAGGCATGGATAACTGGGACTTTGCCCACTGCTTGCCCTATTTCAACCGCATGGAAACCACCGCTGCCGCAGACGACGATGATCCGCGCCGCGGCCACGATGGCCCGCTCTACCTGTCCCGCGGCCCTGCTACCTCGCAGCTTTTCCAGGCGCTATTCAAGTCGGTACAAGAGGCTGGCTATAACCTAACCAATGACGTCAACGGTTACCGCCAGGAAGGTTTTGCCCCCTTCGATCGCAATATCAAGCACGGCAAGCGCTGGTCCGCTGCCCGCGCCTACCTGTACCCCAACCAGGACCGCGACAACCTTGAGGTGCGTACCCGCGCATTTACCACCAAGATCCTCTTTGAAGGCACCAAGGCAGTGGGCGTGGAATACGAGTGGCAGGGTGGCACCCACCGCGTCTTCGCGGACAAGATCGTCTTGTCCGCCGGTGCCATCAATACCCCGCAGCTGCTAGAGGTCTCTGGCGTGGGTGACCGTGAGATCTTGGAAAAGCACGGCATCGATGTGGTCAAGCACCTGCCAGGCGTGGGCGAGAACCTGCAGGACCACCTCGAGGTCTACATCCAGTACGAGACCACCAAGTCCACCGCTTCCTCCCAGCCTTACCTGGATAAGTGGCGTTGGCCGTTTATGGGCCTGCAGTGGCTGCTGACGAAGAAGGGCCCAGTGGCTACCTCGCACTTTGAGGGCGGCGGTTTCGTGCGCTCCAACGAGGATGAGGCCTACCCGAACTTGATGTTCCACTTCCTGCCCATGGCGGTGCGCTATGACGGCCAAAAGGCCGACGTTAAGCACGGCTTCCAGTGGCACGTCGGCCCGATGTTCTCCGATACCAAGGGCCACGTGCACATCAAGAGCTCCGATATCCGGCAAAAGCCCTCCATCCTCTTTAACTACCTGCGCACTGAGCAGGACCGCCGCGAATGGGTAGAAGCCGTCCGCGTCGCCCGCTCCTTGCTGGATACCAAGGCAATGGAGGAAGTTGGCGCCCGCGAGTTCAGCCCGGGCCCAGAGGTCCAGAGCGATGAGGAAATCTTGGAGTGGGTCCGCAATGACGGCGAGACCGCACTGCACCCATCCTGCACCGCCAAGATGGGCGATGAGTCCGATCCTATGGCCGTGGTTAACCCAGACACCATGGGTGTATGGGGCGTCGAAGGCCTCTACATTGCGGATGCCTCCGTCTTCCCGTCCGTGACCAACGGCAATATCTACGCCCCAACCATGATGGTGGGCGAGAAGGCTGCCGACCTCATCGCCGGCCGTACCCCGCTGGAGCCAAACCACGCTGAGTGGTACAAGGCCAAGCAGGATATGCCGCTCTACGCTGAGGGCGAAGCAGTCCGCGATCACAAGCACTCCATCCAGGGCGCTGACCACTAAGCACCCTCCCGCCGGATGGCTGTAGCGCCGCGTTCCCTTTTCCTGGGGGCGCGGCGCTTTTGCTTGCCGACGTCCCCCCTTCCCACCGCGCACCCCTACGCCTGACCAGAACCATGATTTAATCGCCTCGCAAGGAACCAGGTCCACTGTAATGGGCCGCCAGAGTAAAGGAGGGCATTGATGCTCAGCATTATCGCTCTAGTCATTAGTATCGTTTTCGCCGTTGCCGTTATTAAAAAGCTCGATGACATCGATGCGCACTTAAAGGAACTACTCGCCTCGCGCGAAGATGGCGAAACACCGCGTTAATCGTGCGGGTGGCTAAGGAGATGGTGAACGAATTTCGAATTAACCAACTGCAAAAGGCCCATACCGACCGTGAAATGGAATTTTCCTGCGATGTAGCTTGAAGGGCTATGGCTTCGTAGATCAAAGTGGTTTCCAAGCAGCAGTGCCAGTACTTTGTACGCGGGGTAGCCAACACCGCCGACTTCAAGTAAGTATCATTCCCGGATACCAGCGAAAAGAGTTAGTCATTTGGCTATTAGAAAGCTTCGCTACGTGTGGTTCGACCCGTACGCAATGTCCGTGAGTGTCTAGCCCTTGATGGAGAACCTGGTGTCAGTGTCGCTGGCCGCACCTACGCCGCCGTCATGTCCGCCGACACCCTGTTCATCACCATCCCCACAGGGGTGGGTGTGGACATCCACGTGAAGATTCTGGAGAACTTCGCCGCCCACGCCCCCCGCGTTGGGTTGGCAGCCGAACCGCGAAGGACCAGTCATCGGCTATCCCATCGACTAATTCTTGCAGGTGGCGGGACTTTCGCGTGACTGTTAGTTCACCCCATTTTAAATAGTTCATCGCATACTGTATAATTCAGCGCATGCTGACTATTGCTTCGCGCCTCGACGTCATGAACCGGCTCGGCCGGGCCATGGCTGATCCGACGCGCTCCCGAATCCTGCTAACCCTACTAGACGGTCCGAGCTACCCGGCCGTGCTCGCGCAAAGCTTGGATCTGACCCGCTCGAACGTCTCGAACCACCTATCCTGCCTGCGCGATTGTGGCATTGTCGTAGCTGAGCCGGAGGGCCGCAAGACCCGCTACGAAATCGCCGATCCCCACCTCGCGGCAGCGCTCGAAGCGCTGGTACACGCGACGCTGGCCGTCGACGAGAATGCCCCCTGTATCGACACTGAGTGCTCGGTGCCCGACTGCGGCGAGAAAGGAAAGAACGCATGAGTTCAGCATGTGGATGCGAACACGAAACCGGCACGGAGATTGACGAGCTCGATCGGCCATGGTGGAAGGACCCTGAGCTACTGCTGCCGATCTTCTCCGGCGTAGCCCTCATAACAGGACTGGCGCTGGACTGGTCCGACTTGGAGACGCCCGCGACGGTACTGTATTGGGTTGGCCTGCTGTTGGGCGCTTACACGTTCGCGCCTGGAGCGATCCGAAACCTTGTCACGAAGCGCAAGCTCGGCATTGGCTTGCTAATGACGATCAGCGCGGTCGGCGCGGTGATCCTCGGATTCGTCGGAGAGGCCGCGGCGCTAGCGTTCCTGTACTCGATCGCCGAGGCACTGGAAGACAAGGCGATGGACCGGGCCCAAGGCGGACTGCGGGCACTGTTGAAGCTGGTACCGCAGACCGCGACGGTGCTGCGCGACGGCACAGCGGCCGAGGTCGCAGCGAAGGACCTCGAGGTTGGCGAGCTAATGCTCGTGCGCCCCGGGGAGCGGATCGCCACGGACGGCATCATTCGGTCCGGGCGCTCCAGCCTTGACACCTCAGCGATCACCGGAGAATCCATTCCGGAGGAGGTGGCGCCCGGCGACGAAGTGCCTGCGGGAGCGATCAACTCCGCCGGGGTGCTGGAGGTCGAGACGACCGCAGCTGGAACGGACAACTCGCTGACCACACTCGTGGACCTAGTCGAGCAAGCGCAGGCGGAAAAGGGCGACCGCGCCCGGATCGCCGACCGGATTGCCCAACCCCTAGTGCCCGGGGTGATGATCCTGGCGGTGCTGGTCGGCGTTATCGGCTCGCTGCTGGGCGACCCTGAGACGTGGATCACCCGTGCGCTGGTAGTCCTGGTCGCAGCGTCGCCGTGCGCGCTGGCAATCTCCGTGCCGCTGACGGTCGTGGCCGCGATCGGCGCGGCCAGCCAGTTCGGAGTGGTCATCAAGTCCGGCGCGGCGTTCGAGCGGCTCGGCGGCATCCGTCACCTGGCAGTGGACAAAACCGGAACCCTTACCCGCAACCAGCCTGAGGTTACCGGAGTGGTCCCGGCAGACGGATTCGATCGGCCGCAGGTGCTTTCCTTCGCGGCAGCAGTTGAGCAGCAATCGACACACCCCCTCGCCGCAGCGATCGCGGCAGCGGGGCCCGAAGCGCCCACCGCCTCGGACATCAGCGAGGAAGCTGGGCATGGCATCGGCGGCACCGTCGAAGGCCGACGGGTGCTGGTGGGCAGCCCCCGATGGATCGACGCCGGGCCACTGAAAGCAGACGTTGAGCGCATGGAGTCCGAGGGCCAGACCTGCGTCCTGGTCACCGTCGATGACGCTCTCGCCGGGGCGATCGGGGTCCGTGATGAGTTGCGGCCCGAGGTGCCCGAAGCCGTGCAGGCCCTGCACGCCAACGATGTGGAAGTAAGCATGCTCACCGGCGACAACACTCGCACCGCCCGGGCGCTGGCTGGAATCGCCGGAATCGACGACGTGCGCGCCGAGCTGCGCCCTGAGGACAAGGCAAGCATCGTCGCCGAATTCTCCTCCAAGACGCCGACGGCGATGATCGGCGACGGCATCAATGACGCGCCGGCACTGGCGGGTGCGACGGTGGGCATAGCGATGGGAGCGACCGGCTCTGACGCCGCGATCGAGTCTGCTGACGTCGCCTTCACCGGCCACGACCTCCGGCTAATCCCGAAGGCGCTGCAGCACGCCCGCCGAGGAAGCCGGATCATCAACCAGAACATCGTGCTGTCTCTGGCCATCATCATCGTGTTGATGCCACTGGCGATCAGCGGCGTGCTGGGTCTGGCCGCCGTCGTGTTGGTTCACGAGGTCGCCGAAGTGATCGTGATCTTGAACGGCCTGCGGGCTGCGCAAGCGAAGCGCTGAGGCTGTGACCGGCAAGTCTCATAGGGGTTAAACCACACGCCGAGCGGACACACCTTGGGCCAGGCACGTCATTCGAGTTCACGGTCCGTCTCCGTGGAATTGGGATCGTACCCGGTGGCCTGTCCGTTCTCGGTGCGTGTGGGCACGGGGGCTGTGGGCGAGCCACCACCCGGCACGTGCCCCAGCCGGTCAAGGGCCCCGAGCGCTTGGCGTCTCCAGTGCAGATCGTGGAAGGATCGAACTTGCTCAGGGACCAAGCGTCACTGCGAGACTCTTTTCGTCCCGCAACTTGAATAGTTCAGCGGCCTTGATACCACGGACATCCATTCGGAGTGCTGCCGAGTCTCATCGACACAGCCCGCGACTACCTGGGCAGTGTGTTTGACAAAGGACCCCACCCTCATCAGCGTTGCCGAGCCCTCGCCGTTCCAGTTGCCGTAACCGACTAGATGCAGATTCTTCACCGCGGTTTCGCGGCCGCGCATGAGGTGGCGGAATAGACCGAGAGCCGAACGAAAACCAGCGCACCAGATCAGATGGTCGTGCTCACTCAAGCTATCGAAGATGGGGGATGTCCCCGAGGTTCGGGCCGGAATCGCCGCCGAGAATCCGGCGGCGGCCGCGTCGGCGAACGAACAGACCGCGCTTCAACCTACCCCCAATAACGCGAAGCGTCATCAACGCCCCGCGTTACACGTTTAATTTGAACTCGACCACGTTTCAGTACAGGGTAACCTCCTAATCGATAGGTAGCGCTTCCGCCGCAGTCGCCCCGGCAGCTGCGGGGGCAGGAGCGTAAACCGTCTTCAAGCTCTACCCGTGACTGCCAGCTCGTGGGCTCATTTGAGACTCGCGTGTAATGGACGTTCCTGAAGTATCTATGTAAACCTTTGTACTCTAGAGCTATGTTTCGAATGCCGTTTCGGCGCGGTGGACGACGGACCACCGAGGGCCATCCGCACGACGCGACCACGCTCGCCAGCTCACCCGAACCTAACCCAGATCACGCATGGAAGACACTCGCATTGGTGAACGAGTGGATTCGCCACTCAGATGCGAAGGCCAGCGTGACACTTGCCTTCACCGGGGTGATGGCAACAATGACATACAACCTCGCAAAGGACGTTACTTCCCGGACTGTATTGTTCGACACTCTCGTTGGGTTGACCTGCTTGTTGCTTTTTATTACCGGCGCTTGGTGCGGATGGACACTGACACCGAGAGTCAAGGACAAGGATGCAGATCGAGACGCGATCAACAGACTGTTTTTTGGAAGCATCGATCGAAATTTCAGGGGCAAGAGGCATGAGTACAGCGAGGTGCTCCATGTACTGACCTCTAACCCTGTTGAGCTGACGAAAGATCTCGCTGACCAGATACATGTCAATGCTCGGATTGCCACGGTAAAAGCATCCGCCGCAAAGTGGGCCATCCGGTACGCTCTCGCTGCAGGAGCCGCTATCGCAGTCCTGTCCCTCGTTGTCGGTATCACGAACAGTTAGGACGCAAATGGACGGCAACTATAGACCGTATGACTGGAAGGCCAGCTCGGCACGGATCCAAGCGATCCTGGACCAGCCGGCAGGAGCGTATGAGGAGGTAGACGGACTCCCTGACCGAGACAAGCTCACGTTCTCTAACGGCTTCTACGGCATGTGCTCGGCGATCTTCATTGACATCCGAGATTCGTCCGGCCTGACATCGAAGCACAAGAGACCCGTTCTTGCGAAGATCTACCGGTCGTTTATCTCGGAAATGGTCGCAGTCCTAAACTCCAACTCTAATGTGCGCGAGGTCAATATCGTCGGCGACTGCGTGTGGGCCTCCTACAAGACGACGCAGGTCAACCACATCGACGATGTGTTCGCTACAGCAGCGCAGGCCAATACCCTCCTAGACCTCCTCAACCACCACTACGAGAAAGCAGGGATCACCCAGCTCAGCATCGGCATAGGCGTTGAGTACGGGCGGGTCCTCATGATCAAGGCGGGTTATAGCGGCAGCACGATCAACGACGTCGTATACATGGGCGACGTCGTCAACAGGGCAGCCCATCTAGCGCACCTAGCGGGGCGCGGTTGGGGATCGAGCCCGGTTGTCGTCGGAGGCGTCTTCTACTCGAACCTGAACGATCACAACCAAGGCCTACTCCGGCCGCAGGGGATGCCCGGCATCGGAACCGTGTACCAGGGAAATCCCATCATCCCGCAGATGGACGAGTGGATCAGCTCCCTCAGTTGACATCTCCCGTCAGACAGACCACCAGAACGTCGACCCATAGATCCGATAGTCCATGTCGGAGGTCCCCAGGTCAGTCCACATGTTCTGCTTCGGGTTACCCCCTAGCTTCGAGGTCTCATTCAGCCTGTTGTAGACGTCGGCGGTGATGTAGGTCGGGTAGCGAGGATCGAGCGCAGCCAGCTTCGCCGCATTGTTTGCTGCGTTCCCAACCCACACCAAGTCATTGCTGCCTCGGATGCCTGTTCGGGCGACGAAAAGCTTCGAGGTATCGATGCCGACCCGCTGCTTGAGCACGAAGGTGCTCTTCGGGTACTTCTCAGCGATTTTCGCTGCCACGATATTCTTCGACGCCCAGTTGATCTGGAGCCCACACTTCGCGGCAGCGGTGTTCTTCGAGTCCCCGATGAACACACCCATGACACGGTCCCCATCGTAGGCCGTGATGATACCACCCCGCGCTCGAATGATCTTAGCTGCACAATAGAGATAGCTCTTGTAGACCTCCGCAGCGAACCAGTCCTTGTACCCCTTGACCATCTTCGTCGACGACGCAAGATCCGCGTAGAGGACAGTTGCGTCGAGCTCGACAGCAAGGTTCTTCAGCGGAAGGTCATCGGCGTCGGGCACCTTCTGGCCTGCGCGACGTTCCCACTGTTCGTCGACGGTCTTCTGGACGTACTCCTCCAGGTCATCTTTCAGACTCATGCCGAGGCTCCTCCCCACGATCGCTCTAACCGTTTGCTCATTCAGCTTACCCATTGCGCGGTGTCAAGGGGTTGCTGCAATAGGTCTGCTCGCGACCTTTCACATACACCAGAGGTTATATGACGAAACAGAACTCCACGGAGGGGCGAAAGAAGACAAGATCGCTCCCCGTTACGAAGAGCTAGCACCGCAGAAGTTGCGCTCAAGTCTGATTCGGACTCATTCTCACAGTCAGTCGCGGGGCGAAAACCAACTCAGCGCGGTCCCGACTGCAACTAAAACTGGTCCTGCCGAAACTAAATACCATCTTCTAACCGCTGGCGAAGCACGACTTCCTCTTCATCGCTGAGCCCAGTGAGTCTTTCCCCCTGATGTTCTTCTTCGAATCGCAGCGCATCCGCCAATGTTTCTTTCAACGGGCGAATCCGCAGGCCAGCTTCGTAGGCTGCGGCGCAATCGAGTAGCGCGATGTTGCGAAACTGTTCACCTGGTACCCACAACGGCAACGATTTTGGGCCCATCCACGGGGTTACATCATTAGCGAGAAGCAGTTCATCAGAGCAAGGTCGTTCCGTAGCCTCCGATGCGGTTAACTCACGCGAAATCTTGAACACATCGGACAAGGAAGTAGCAAACCCCGTAGCGTTAAAGGTTCCGAAAGTCCCAACTTCTGCAGACTCAACTATCCAGCCTGCAAGGTCTTTCACATCAATCATAGCGACGGGAAACGCCAGGTCTGGGACGATCACGTTCTCACCCGTGGGATGCGCGAAGCGCCACGGATAGTAACCACTGCGCCCTGTTTCGTCGCCGTAGCCGGCGATCAGACCGGGTCGAACTACCATTACCGACCGATTTGTGCTGCGATAAATAGTTTCGCAAGCAGACTTTGCGGCTGGGTACTGCCCCATGTTCTCCATGTAGTCAATTTCAAGCGGAGCGACTACGGAATCAGACTCAGAAGAAAATACTTCCCTGATTCTCATATACTGAAGTGTCCCAGGTTTTGTTCCGTTTGAGTAGATGGGAAAATCTGGAACGTGCCGAGAAAAATTTTGACCAGGATGCCAAGGATCGTGTGGTCCGTCTCGTGGAAGATCGCATCGTGGCGGAAAATATGTCGATGCACCCCGCGTGCCAGGCAGTAGCTCCAAAGTTGGGGGTTTCATGGCACACGGCTCGTCAATGGACTTAAGCCTGCCCGCCGCGTGGGAAACACCCCAGAACCTGTGCCTGAAGATTTGGCCGCCGAAAACGCGTGGCTACGCCGCGAAAATCAAGAGCTTCGAGATACCAACGAGTTGCTGAAGGCCGCGTCAGCTTTTTTCGCCTCACGACCAGGCCCCAAAACGTTAAGAAATGATCCGGTTCATCGATAAATACCGGGATTGTTTCTCTGTCGAGTTCATCTGCATTGGCATTGAAGAATAACCGGGCTGGTGGGTTCATCACCGCGCGTGGTTATCGCCAGTCCAAAGCCCGAGGGCTTAAGCGCTCGGCGCCTTCGTGACGGTTGTTCTAGTTGAACGCATTGGTGCTGTTCATCGGGATAATTACGGTGTCTACGGCGTGCGGACAAGGACCTGACCCCGGTTTGGTGGACACCTGATATCCAGCCCAGTCGGGCTGGCAAGATTGGTAATCTACCACCATGTCCAGGTACTCCGAACAGTTCAAACGCGATGCTGTGGCTCTCTATGAGAACAATGAGGACCTCTCGCTGAACGCAGCATCAGCAGAGCTCGGTATCAACCGTGCTTCGCTGCATTCTTGGGTCAAGAAGTACGGCACCGGAAAGCGTGCGCGCATTAAAGCTGTGCATGATAAAGCCCAAGCGGCGAATGATTCTGCGCGAATCCGACAGCTGGAAAAGGAAGTCTCTAAGCTGCGCGAAGAACGCGACATCCTGCGTAAGGCCGCGAAATATTTTGCTTAAAGCAACTCACTGGTGATCCGCTTCCAGTTTGTCGATGACCACCGAACCGAGTACTCGGTTAAGCGGATGTGTCACGTGTTAAAGCTCAATCGCTCCTCGTTTTATAAATGGGTGCAAACCCGTGAAAAGCGCAGGTTAAAGATGTGTTCCGATGCCGCTATTGGTGCAAGGATCACAACCATCTTCGATGATGAGCATGGTCTTTACGGTGCTAAACGCATCGCTGCAAGCCTCAACGACGATACGGACTTCGGCCCGATAAATCACAAGAAGGTCGCACGCATCATGAAATCCATGGGACTTCAAAGGCTTTACCAAGCGCCGCCGATGTGTCACTACTAGGCGCAAGCCTGGCCACCGTGTCATGCCGGACTTAGTAGGCCGTACATTCACCGCCAACGAGCCGAATCGTGTGTATGTCGGCGACATTACCTACCTGCCGTGTAAGGGAGGTAAGAACATGTATTTGGCTACAGTCAGTGACACTTACTCACGGAAACTTGCAGGTTATGCACTCGCAGACCACATGCGGGTCTCACTGGTCATCGATGCCCTAGCCCACGCACACGACGTGCGCGGCAGTCTTGACGGGGCTATTTTCCATTCTGATCACGGCAGCGTGTACACCTCACAAACCTTTAGGAACTACTGCTCGTCGTTAGGTGTCCACCAGTCCATGGGAGCGGTGGGAACTAGTGCTGATAACGCTCTGGCAGAATCGTTTAACGCCACCTTAAAACGTGAAGTGCTACGTGATCGGAAAGTCTTTGACAATCCCATTATCTGCCGGCAGGAAGTCTTCCGGTGGTGCATGCGCTACAACACGCGCCGGCGACACTCCTGGTGCAACCTTCTAGCTCCCGATGACTTCGAAGCACTCACATCAGCTACACTGACCAAAGCAGCATAGCTAACCCCGACGTGTCCACTGTCCGGGGGTCGGGCCCCAATGTGGCATGCACTTCACCGTGACGGAATCGACATCGGTCGCGAACAAACCGCCCGGCTGATGCGCCTGGCTGGTGTTTCTGGCACAGGCAAAGGCGGATCACCTACCACAACCCGTACACCTCAACGTGCCGGATCTGCGCCCGGATTTGGTCGAGCGTGAGTTCAAAGCCAAGGGCCTTAAACAGGCTGTGGGTGGCCGACATTACGTATGTTCGTACGAAGAAAGGCTTTGTGTACACCGCGTTTGTCACTGACGTTTACTCCCGGCGGATCGTCGGATGGGCATTATCGGACTCGATGCGCACTTCAGGCATTACCGCTGCAAGCACTCAACCAAGCGATTGTGAGCGCGAGGGAAACAACAGGCCTTATTCACCATTCGGATCACGGCTTATAGTACGTCAGCATTGTCTACAACGAGCGCCTTTCCCAACACGGGATCACTGCTTCTACTGGGACAGTTGGCGACTCCTATGACAATGCTCTAGCTGAAAACGTTAACGGCTCCTACAAGAGGCGAGCTGATCCATACTCGCAGGTGGAATGACGTTATCGAGGTAGAAATCGCCACATTTGAGTGGGTGTCATGGTGGAACGAGGTAAGGCTCCACCAAAGCCTGGGATACCGAACCCCAGCCGAGGTGGAAACCGAATTGTGGAAAAAGAACCCGCAACAGGGAATAATAGAAATCAAGGCAAATGCCTAGGAACAAAACTCGGGACACTTCACTACTATTATTTACAGACTGAAACCTCTATCTGGTACAAGGATCTAGTTCATGACCATTTCCTCACTTCTTACCCTGATGGGGATTTGGCTCGCGGCTTTGGTGTCTCCGGGCCCGGATATCGTGCAGGTCATCCGCGTGGCCCCACGATCCACGCGCGCCGGGCTATTGTGCGCGGTGGGGGTATTTAGCGGGACGGTCTTTTGGATCGTTGCCTCCCTGGCCGGTTTATCGGCGCTGATTACGGCGCGGCCGGGCGTGCTGAGCATTTTGCAATTGCTCGGTGGGCTTTTCTTGCTGTACATGGGCGTATCGTCCCTGCGCAGCGGGTTAGCCGCGCGGCGCGCGCCCGCCTACGAGGTGGACACGGAAGACTATGCGGACCAGGCGCGGGCGGCTGGCGATGCCGATGTCGAAGACAAGACCAACTGGCGGGCCTTCAAGCTGGGGTTAGTGACTAACCTGTCGAACCCCAAGGCTTTGGTGTTTTTCGGTGCGGTATTCGCCCAATTCATCCGCCCAGATATGTCCGTGGGGTGGACTATCGCGGTGGCGTTAATCCTCGCGGTCATGTCCTTCGTGTGGTTTTCCGCCTTTGCGCTGCTCGTGCGCGCGGCCGCGCGGTGGACGGCGCGGTATTCCGCCGGCATCGATATTGTCTCAGGCCTCGTCTTTGGCCTGCTCGGTGTGGTGATGGCCGGGGAGGGCGCCACCGCGCTGCTGAAGTCACAGTAGTTACCTGTTTCGCTGCAGGTGAGACACTTCCTACAGTTGTACGCGTTAGTAAAAATGCATACGAATGTGGAGGTGTTAGGTGGCTATAGGCGCCCTTATGACCCTGATGGGTATATGGTTCGCGGCCATGGCTTCGCCGGGGCCAGATGTGGTGCAGATTATCCGCCTAGGTGCGCGTTCCACCCGCGCGGCAGTGTGGGTGGCCATTGGCAGCACGACGGGCCTTGCCCTGTGGACCATCGCTTCGCTCGCGGGGCTTTCGGCATTGATCTCTACACATGAGGGCATTTTGGTGCTCCTGCAGGTCCTCGGCGGCAGCTATCTGCTGTGGATGGCCTATAGCGCGATTTCCTCCGGTCTGCGGGAGCGGCGTGCACCAGCCACCGTCGTGGGCACAGAGAAGCAGGCACCACAACCGCGCGGGTTTACCCCGGACGGCATCATCAAGGCGAAGACGGCCTACCGCATGGGATTAATCTGTGACCTTTCAAACCCCAAGGTGGTCATCTTCTTTGGAGCCATCTTTGCCAATTTCATCGACCCAGGCATGGGGGTGGGCGGAAACGTCGTCGTCGCCGCGGTACTGGTGCTGGAAAGCTTGGTTCTCTTCGTTGGCGTCGGTCTGAGCACGCGCGCGGTATCGAAGTGGATGGCCAAGAACTCGGCGTGGGTGGACATTGTCAGTGGCATCGTCTTCCTGCTCCTCGGCGTGGTTATCCTCTTTGAAGGCATTCGCGGGCTCATTGCGATGTAGCCTGAAGTTATGATTTTTACTACCACGAATACCGTCGACGGCTATGAAATCACCAAATACCTGCGCATCATCGCTGGTGAGACCGTTACCGGTATCAATATGCTCAAAGACTTAGGGGCATCGATACGCAATATCACCGGCGGTCGCGCCTCTGGCTATGAAAGCGAAGCCATCAAGGCCCGCGAGGCGGCGCTGGATGAATTGTGGCGCCGCGGCCAGGAATTGGGCGCTGATGGCGTGGTGGGCATCGCCTTCGACTATTCCCCAATGGGCACCAATAATGACATGCTCTTGGTCACCGCTACGGGCACGGCGGTCTCGCTGCGCGCGCGTGACTAAGCCCTTGCACCCCACCCATAGCCGCGCGGGAACGGGCTCTGGGTAAGCTGGGCGGCATGCTTGAGGTTGCAATTTCTGGCGAGTCCATCAAATTGGGCCAGTTTATTAAATTGGCCAGCTTGGTCGGCACCGGTGGTGAAGCCAAGGAACTTATCGCAGAAGGCGCCGTCACGGTCAATGGTGAAACCGAAACCCGCCGTGGCGCCACGCTGCAGATTGGCGATGAGGTGTGCATCGAAGGTACCTGCGCGCGCGTGGGCGAGCCCGATGATGAAGATGACTATTTTGATGAAGCCACCGCAGACGATGACTTTGATCCGGAAAAGTGGAGGAATCTATAAATGCCCGCATTTGAAGCCGAAGTAGGCATGCCCTACTGGATCGATCTGACCACCTCGGATCCGCGCAAGTCCGCCCACTTTTATGAGCAGGTCTTGGGCTGGGAAGTCTCGGCCGAGACCCAGGAGGAAAACCCCTATCAGATGGCGCGCCTGCAGGGCCTGCCTATTGCTGGGCTCATCCCGCAGCCGGACGAAGCACCCATGCCGGATACGTGGGTGACCTATTTCCTCTCCAAGGACATCGACGGCGATTGCCAGCGCACGGAGAACCTCGGCGGGCGCATCTTGGCCGCGCCCCAGCCCGTAGAACTGGGCCACATGGCCTTGCTTGCCGATGCCGCCGGTGGCATGTTCGGCCTCATCCAGCCCTCCGGCCCCGAGCACTTCGTTGCCGGTGGCGAACCCGGCACCCCGGTATGGCACGAACTGACCGCTACGACGCGATTCCAGCAGGCCATGGACTTTTATGGCGAGTTATTTAACTGGGAGATTCGCGCCATGGAGTCCGAGGACGAGAATTTCATTTACGCCACCGCGGAAGAAGACGGCGCCCCGTTCGCGGGCCTGTGGAATGCCGAAGGCCAGTTCCCGCCCCAGGTACTGAGCTTCTGGCAGACCTACCTAGGGGTGCGCGATATCGATGAAGCCGCCAAGAAAGCGGTAGAGCTCGGCGGTGAAATCATCCGCGAACCGTGGGATTCCCCTTTCGGGCGCATGTGCCTGCTCGCGGATTCCACCGGCGCGACTGTCACCCTGACTGAGGTGGAAGACGCGCCCAAGGATGAGCCCACCGAATCAGACGACGTGCTCAACCCCACCAGGGACTAAGCGCGGGGGGAAGAGGCGTTTTATGTCAGACTCCTCTGATTTGGCACAGCGCGTGCTAGCCATCGTGGCCGTTATCCCGGCCGGCAATGTGTCCTCCTACGGGGAGGTGGCAAAACTCGCCGGGTGCGGGGCCCGCAATGTCGGCACCGTGATGAATAGGGACGGCGGTAACGCCGCCTGGTGGCGCGTGGTCCGCGCCAATGGTGCCTCCCACGATCCCGTTCGCGCGGAAGAATACTGGGACCGCGAGGGCATCGAGCATTCTCACGGGCGCGTCGCCATGCATAAGCACGGCATGGATGCGCGGGACCTAGCGGTATTGATGCGATAGATAGTGCAGTAGGAAAACTTTTTGCAGTTATAGACTGCGCTGCAGCACCTCTCCAGCTACGCTATATGCGTTATGAAAAAATTAGCTATTGGTTCTCTCGTTACCGCACTTTCCTTCGTGACCATTCCTGCTGCCCAAGCGGTCAGCCTCGATCCCCGATCCGTGCCTGATCGTACGCAAATCACCGTTAGGCACGATTCCGGCGCCACCGTTTCTACCGCCAATAGCCACGAGTCCCGTCCGGCGCTGTCCTTGAGCAAGCTCTATCTGGGATATTGGGTGCTCAAGTATGGTTCTGCCGCCGATAAGGACCAAGTGGAAAATATGATTCGCTACAGCGACGATAACGTGGCCAGCGACCTGGACCGCCGCTACCCGCAGGCCATTCCCAGCATCATCCAGGAATTCGGGCTGAGCGAGACTCACTACACCGGCTACTGGGGAACCACGAAGACCTCGAGCGAAGATGTCGCGCGGTTTACTGCCGAGATCCAGAACGATCCCATCGCGGCGCCCATTTTCGCGGGAATGGCTACCGCCGCTCCCGTGGCTGCGGATGGATACCGCCAGGATTTCGGCACCGATCACATTCCCGGAGTATGGGGCACCAAATTCGGCTGGTCTGATGATCGCACCATCCACGCCTCCGTATCTACTGGGCATGGGTTTACCGTAGCCGCCAACACGTACGGCGATGCGCAGACCCATACCGCGGATGTCACGCGCGGTGTCAACAATGCCCCAGTCGGCGGATCCAGTGAGGCCATCGGCGAGCGCATTGAAAACGACCTCAACCTGCAAGGACCTGCGCAGCAGGCGCTTCGCGATGCCACCCGCACCGCGGCCGACCTTGAGCGCCAAGCGTGCGCAAACGTTAATCAAGCCCTAGCACAGGTAAGCCAGGTGCGGGTGTGCCAATAAGCGCCGAGGGACTGGTTTTTAGATCAGGTTCCAGACGGTCACGGCCATGATGACAAGGCCCATGCCGAAGACGAAGTAATTCCAGATATCGTTTTTGAACTGGGAATAGTCATCGACCTTTTTAAACATGTAGACCGGCACCAGATAGACCAAGAATGCCACAAAGATGCCGCCAACCACCGAAATCATGTCCATGATGGAGGGGTTGAAGACGGCGACGAGGGTCGTTGCCACGAATACGATGACATAGATGGTGTTGAGCAGTGCGCGGCGCGAGAGCTTATTGGCCATGCGGGGCACGGCAATGCGCAGTAGATATTCTGTACCTTCCTCGGAACCAAGCATGTGTCCAAAGTAGGAAGAAATGATTGCACACATGGTAATAAGCGGTGCCATATAACCAATGAATGGCGTGCCCGTGACGTTGGCGAAATAAGACAGCACCGGGATGTTTTGATCGACCGCCTCCTTCATTCCGTCCGCGCCAAGTGCGAGAACGCAGGACCAGACGAAGAACATGGTAAATACCACGAGCATTGCAGCGGTATAGAGCTCTACGCGGGAGACGAACTTCTCCGTCTTCTTGCCGTAGGCCGGCTGCACGTCGACGGAGAACTGCGATAGCGCGGCCATGTGGGAAAAGGAAAAGACCAGCACCGGCAGGATAAGCAGGATGCCCTTAAGGATTCCCCAGAGGCCGCCTTCGTATTCAACGTTGAGGAAGCTTTCGAAATCCCACTTGGGGATCAAATAAATGGAGGTTGCCGCCAGGGCGACGATGAGCGGGTAGACCAGCATCTGGGCCAGCCACAGCATGGGGCGGCGGCCGATGGCAAAAAGGCCCGTCATAACGCCCACGCAGGCAATGGACAATATCCACCGATTGATGCTCGGCCCGCCGAGCTGGTTGACGATGAAGCTATCGACCACATTGGTAATGCTGATGCCGTAAATGAGCACCGTCGGCACGATGGCTAGCCAATACAAGACGGCGATGAAAAGGCCACTATTGCGGCCAAGGTAGTAGCGCACCAGCTCCAGGACATCTTTACCGTGTTGTTCTTGTGGCGCGCCGCTGACTATGCGGGCGTAGGTCCGGTGGGAAAAATACACCAACGGGAAGATGAATACGGTGGCAAAGATGAGCGGCCAAAATCCGAAGGCGCCTGCGTTGAGCGGCAAGAAGAGGATGCCGGCACCAACACCGGTGCCAAAAAGCGCGATGACCCAAGACAGGGTGGAGCCCACCGCCTTTTGCCGGTTGACTTCCTCTGCGGAATTTGTTGGAGCTGCCCCCTTGGTACTTTCCGTGCTGTCATCCGTGCGGGACTCGTGGGTTGGGGCATTCATGAAGGTCCTCAGTCCTTAAAATGGAGGATTAGTGGCAAAAGCGCCTTGTAGAAAGTGTAGCGAAGCCCACTACCAACATGTGCTTTAAACCACATATTTATGCGACTGGGGTGGGTTCCAGAAGGCTTAGGCGTCCAAAGCAACCGCGTTTCACCGAAAATCGGGAGAAATTTTTGCGGAATGCGGTTGTCTTGGACAATTTTGGGAGAACAAGCACGCTGGGCATTAGCGCGTGAAGACTAGCGCGTCCTCCGCAGTGCTGTGGCTATAGCTGTCATCGTTGTTGGCGTATTTATTGCCGCGCAGTATGAGCCAGATGCTCAGCGGGTACAAGATGATTGCCACGGAAAGGGCTTGGATGACGGCCGCGGTATCGGAATCGTGCAGGTAATTCCAGCCAAAGTGCAGGAGAAAGGATACCGCGAGGCAGCCGAGAGCCACGCCGATGCGCCACCAGAGCGGTTTGGCCGCAGCGTAGAGAGCCCAGCCGATGCCCCAACCGGCTAGGGCCGTGAGCAAGACGTGCAGGCCAGGGCCAGCGATAAGGCGCAGGCCCCACATCTGTACGAGCCCAACGAAATCGCTATCCGGGTGAGTGGTAGCGCCCATGGAGCCGTAGAGGATGTTTTCATTGGCTTCAAAGCCTAGGCCAACGACGGCGCCGACCATCCACCCGTGCCAGGGGCGGTTGAGTTGGCGGAAGGACATCAGGACGAATAAAACACCTGCGGCCTTGGAAATCTCTTCAGGATAGGCACCACTCCATGACATGAAGGAATCGACCCACCCGGAATTGATGGCGAGCTGCATGACCGGTGTGGAGCTTATAGCCGCCAAGCTAATGGCCATGCCAGAACCCCATAAAAAGGCAAGTGGTGCCCATACGCGCGCCGGGCGCGCCCACATGGGGCTCAGCTGCAATACCGCGATGACAATTGCCACAAGAACCGTTGCGATGAGGATGCTGATAATGCCCATCAGCGGTGAGATCAATAGGGTGATGACCGTCTGGGAGATAAAACCGATAAGTCCCAGGCCGGAGAAAATCCACAGCGCGGTGCGAAAAAGTTTAGACATTTATACCAAGGCCTTTCCAGAAAACTCCGCGATATCAGCAGTGAATTCTTCTGGTAGTTCCTCTTGCCCAAAGGCTTTCCAGATGCGTTCAGTGGTCGTGCGCGTTGCCGCGGAATCTCCGGTGACGGTGACCACCCAGTCCTTATTCTCGTCCGCACCGGTGCCGTTGATGGAGATGGCGGCGGTGGAGGAGGGGGCATCGGCAAGCGCGAGGGCACCATATTTTCCTTCATATACCTCGCCCTCTGGAAGGCCCGGAGCCATGCCATAGGCTCGGACCATACGGCGCAGGGTGTGCTCGTCGTCGTCAGTATCTTCCACGATGACCGCCTGCACGGAGGCGTCACCGCAGGTCCAGCCAACGCTAGCCAGCGAAGTATAGTCGCGCTCGCAGTACAGATCGGACACGGTAATATCCCAGTCCTGGCTGGGATCAGATAGGGTTACCTGCTCCACATCGGCGTGGTGTGGCGGTAGCACCGCGTGGACGATGGCGGGCAAGGCAAGGACCAACGTCACAAAGGCAAGGACAGCGATAAATAGGACGCGCGGCCGGGCTGGTGGAAAGCGGAATTTTTCCATAGTCCATACCTTAACTGGAAGGTTTGGCCTACAGTGGCAACCATGAAAGATCTTTATCAATTAGTCAATGGACCTTGGGTAGAAAATCACGTTGTCCCAGATGACCGCGGTGTGGATGGCACCTTCCACGCCCTGCGCGATGAAGCAGAAGAACTAGTTCATGACATCGTTAAAGACAACGATGGTCGCCCCGGCAAGCTGTATGCATCCTTCATGGATACCGCGGGCGTCAACAATGCCGGCATGGCCCCGCTGGATGCGGACCTTGACCGCCTGAGTGCGGCCGATCCCACGGAATTGGCGCACCGCTTGGGCGAGCTCGAGCGCGAGGGCGTGGGGGCGCCGGCGACGTTTTGGGTAGAAAAGGATTCCGGCTCGGAAGAGGCCGTTGCCTATATCGTGCAATCCGGGCTGGGCCTGCCGGATGAGGCCTACTACCGCGAAGAAGCGCACGCAGAAACGCTGGCCGCCTACGAAAAGCACGTGGCGGAGATGCTGGGCTTTATCGAGCCCACCCGCCTATTTGGCCTCGGCACCGAGGTAGCCGCCGAGCGCATCGTCAGCTTGGAAAAAGAACTGGCGGCAGGCCACTGGGACGTGGTTTCTACCCGCGATGCGGTAAAGACCAATAACCCGTGCGAATTTTCTGAGCTGCCTTCCATCACCCAAGCCTTGCTCGCTGGTGGAAAGCTGCCGGAGCACCGCGTGGTCAATATGATGCCGTCCTACCTGGAGCACCTGGAAAAGCTCTTTACCGCTGACCGCATGGCCGATTGGCAGCTGTGGGCTACCTGGCACATTCTGCGCTCCCGCGCGGCCCTCTTGCCGGAAGAAGTAGGCGCCAAGAACTTCGAGTTCTATGGCACCCGCCTTTCTGGTGCCACCCAGCAGCGCGACCGCTGGAAGCGCGCGGTGGGCCTGGCAGAAAGCCTGGTAGGAGAGGAAATTGGCAAAGAGTTCGTAGACGCGCACTTCCCAGAATCCTCCAAGCGCGAGATGGATGAGCTGGTGGACTACCTCATCGCCGCCTACCGCGAGCGCATTTCCCAGTTGGAGTGGATGACCCCGCAGACCCGCGAGCGCGCCCTAGAAAAGCTTTCCCAGTTCAAGGCCAAGATTGGTTTCCCCGATACCTGGCGTGATTACTCCGGGCTGGAGATTTCTGACCAGGGAGCGGATCTGATTGCCAATGCCCGCGCCGGGTCCGCCTTTTCCCACGACTATGAGCTGGCAAAGATTGGCAAACCCGCCAACCGCGATGAGTGGGTCACCACTCCGCAGACCGTGAATGCTTTCTATAACCCGGTGGTCAATGACATCACCTTCCCGGCCGCCATCCTGCGCCCGCCGTTTTATAACCCTGATGCGGATGCCGCAGAGAACTTCGGCGCCATTGGTTCTGTCATCGGGCACGAAATCGGGCATGGCTTTGATGACCAGGGCTCGCAATTCGATGGCCAGGGCAACCTGAACTCCTGGTGGTCCGATGAAGACCGCGCGGACTTTGAGGCGCTTACGGCAAAGCTGGTGGAGCAATTCGATGGCCAGGTCCCCACGGTGCTGAAGGAGGCTGGCACCGAATCCGCCGGCGTCAACGGCAAATTCACCTTGGGCGAAAACATCGGTGACCTGGGCGGACTGGGCATTTCCGTGGTGGCTTACAAGAACTACTGCGCTGATAAGGGCATTGACCTGCTTGGCCAAGAAGAAGAATTTGTGGTTGATGGCGCCGAGCCGGAATTGGCCGAGCACACCTACAATGGCCTGCAGCGCTTCTTCTTGTCCTGGGCCCGCGTCTGGCGCACGGCCATCCGCCCGGAGATGGCGACCCAGTACCTGGCCATTGACCCGCACTCGCCCGCGGAGTTCCGCTGCAACCTCATCGCCGCGAATATCGCTGAGTTCTACGAGGCCTTCGACGTAGACAAAGACTCCGCAATGTACCTGGCCCCAGAGGACCGGGTGACCATCTGGTAAATCAGTTCTTCCCCGAGCCGGCCTTGTGCGCGTTATGTACACGCGTAGGCTCGGGGATATGACTGATGCACACGATAAAGATCCCCACCGGCCGCTAGAGCCTGGCCAAGAATGGCGCATCGGCGGGCAAGACCGCCAGATGAGCGAAGAAGAGCAGCTAGAGCAGCTAGTTTCTTATATCGACGCCCATTATGAGACGCCGGATTTCCGCCCGCCCTGGGCCGGCGGTGGTTCGCCGGAGGCAGACCAGTATTGCGCACTGCTGCCAGACCGCATCACCCACGCCGCCATGATGGTTTTGGGCACCGGGGTTAATCACGCGCTTCCAGGCACGGCGTTTACAGACGGCATTACCGTAGAATCAGCCGAGGTCGGCACCATTTTCCGTCCGTCCGAGCCCACCGGCCGGTGGGCGGTATCACTGCATTCCGGTGGCTGGTGGCGCGGCGATGGCAAGGCACTGGAAATGCAGTGGCGCCCCGAGGTCGCCGCCGCCGCGCAGCTTTCCGGCACCACGATCATTGACGTGGATTATCCGCTCGCGCCGAAACATACGGTTAAAGACATGGTTACGGCGGTCGACCGCGCCATTGATTACGCCCGCGAGCAGGGCGCCTCCCACGTCACCACGTGGGGATATTCTTCTGGCGGCGCGTTAGCAGCACTCGCGCCTGCCGATGCCCTCTTGCTCACCTTCCCCGACTTCGGTGCCCTGGCCAACTTGCCGGAGGATTACCGCGGGGGCTATGAACTGCCCGCGCAATTCCCCGAGACCTTCGTGCAGACCGCGACCGAGGACGAGATAGCCGATCGCGTCCGCATCCCCCAGGCTAAAGAGCGCGATTACGTCTCCACCCACCGCGTGTCCACCCCGGCCGTGGCGCGCCAGCGCGTGCAGGACGCCGCCGATTTTTTGCGCGGTGAGCTGACGCAATAAAACCGGCTGCGGCTGGCTGCACAGCTAGGGGGTGGTTGCTATTGCTCGCCCTCTGGCCGGATCTTCATCTCGGATTCTTTCCACAGTCCAGAACGAGTAACGTCCTCATAATCGATCTCTGCCTTGGCCGGGGTATTGCCCTGTGAATCGGTACGCAATTCGTACTTTTCAATGGCACCCCAGTCGCGGGCCCAATCGTTATTGAGGTAGCTCGGGATTTCGTAGGAGTAGTTCACCGCTTCCGCAGTGGACATAGCACCGCCGCCAGAGAAGGATTGGAAATCCGTCAGGGAGGTCTGCGCCGCCGCATCTGGGAGGATGCGATACTCCGGAATCTCGGTTACGCCGGCGTAGTGGTCAAAGGTGCGCTGGCAAGGGAACTGCAGAGCCACTGACCAGTCCAAGAGTGCGGGTTTTTCCGCAGGGAACTGGTTATTGATGGTGTCTAGTTCCGGCACGCGCGGCGGGGTGAAGGCTAGCCAGTCGTCTTCATCGGTGGAATCATCCTCGGCCACTAGGCGCACGACATTGGCTTCTTCCGGCAATTTATCCATGGGCAGGCGCAGGTTGCGCCACTTGGGGGTGGCGCCGACATCGGAAAGCTCTTCTTCTCCCTTATCGGTGACCTTGCCATTCTCATCAATGGTGCCGTATTCCAAGGTGAGCTCCATGCCCTCTTGTTCCACATCATTGACATCGTGGTGATAAATCTTGCCTGCGGCACTGACAGCCAGAACCGGGGTATTTTCCGTGGTCTCCGGAAGGTGATACCACTTCGTGGTTACCTGGGACAGCGACTCTTGGCTTTCAGTGTAGGAGCCCAAGACTGGCACAGTGGTGTAGTCCAAGTTGAAGGGCAGGTGCATGGTCGAGCCATTGACGCCCTGCGTGCCGCGGACACCGCCTTCAGAAGTATCGGTGCTTTCTGAAGCCTTCTTCCCAGCGCGGCGGGTCTCCTGCGAATCAGAAGAATCCCCGCCGGATTCCTTATCCGTACCAGCGGTGGCATCGTCTTGGCTGGTGGAGTCGGAATCTTGGGAGCTATCTCCAATAGCACCCACAGAAGCAGAATCTTGATCCTCAGGCTCGATGGATTCGGGGATATTATTTGGCCCGAATCCATTGCTGGTTTCATCCTTATCTACCAAGGAATCGCCCAAGTCACCATCTACTGGGGTGAGGAAGGAGTCATTGGTATTGGTTTCTACCAAGGTTTCATTTGCCAGCGAGCAGGTATCACCGCGCAAGGATGCAAGGTTGCCCTTGCCCACTGAGTAGGAATCCGCCTGGGCGACGGTGGACTTGGCAAAGGAAGCCATCGAAAAAGCCACCACAATGGCGCAGGCTACAGCGATGGGCGCGGACATGATGCCGGCCGAGCGCGATACCTTCGCGGCGGCTTCTTGCTTGAATTCTTTTTCCGTGCCTTCCTCTTGGGCCTGCAATTTGCGATGGCTGTGGCGCAAGGATTGCACTACGCCGATCGCGAGAACGACCAAGGAGATGGCGAGCAGGATCGAGTTGGCCTCAACGCCCTTCAACTGCACCGTGCGATCCCACCACGGGATGCCGAAGGAGGATACATACCACCATGCATTCCAACCCGCGAAGGAGATGGCGAGCAAAAAGAGCACCGCGGCGATGCTAAAGGTGCGGGCGCGCGGGGAGCGCAACGCAAACCGGGATAGCACTACGGCAGCCAGCGCAGCGATCACCCCAGCAACACCGGCATAGATACCAAAGTGGTGCGTCCACTTGGTCGGGGTGAACATGAGGAAGAACATCGACAGCGCCACGATGATGAGCAGGCGCTGGGTGGGGCCGACTGCGGCACCAATAACGCGGCGATCCTTGATAAACGCAGCCAGGATGAGCACCAAGCAAAACAGCATGGTGAGTACGGCGAAGCGGCGGGTCAGCGAGCCATCCACGGATTCTTGGAAGAGCGTGGAATAACGGGCGTATTCGGAATACCACGGCAGCGACGGGCCGACCTCCGAGCGCACCCGGGTGGATTCGGCAACGCTGGCCAAGGTTTGATCCCCAAAGGCGGCGACGATGATGGCAGTGCCGGAGGCCAAAAATGGGGCAACCAGGCTAAGCCAACCGGTAGCGCCGCCGCCCATGGCGGGCACGCGCGCGGCCATGGCACGGAATAGGTGTGGCAGGCTCACGAGGAATACACCGACCGCAAAAAGGCCAGTGGGGCCAGCGGCGAGCGTAATCGTGGCAGCGATGGTGCCCACGGCGGCCGGCAGCAACCGGTGGGTGGCAATGGCGCGCTCAAAGGATGCCCACGTCACCATCACGCCTAAAGCCACGATTGGCTCTGGGCGGGTGCCGTTGTTATACGGCAGCCAGAAGGCCAGGAACATCAGTGCGGCGGTCCAGTGGCTGACGCGGCGGGCATCGACGATGTCCCCAAAGCGCGGCAGCATTTCCCGCGAGAGAATGAACCAGATAATCAGGCCCGAAATCAGTCCGGGCAGGCGGACGAAGACTGACGCGGCGGAAATCTGCGAAAGTAGTGCGACGAGGTCATAGTACGGTGAGCCAAATGGCGCCTCCGGCACGCCGTACCACCGGTAGTAGTTGGCCATGTAGGTGGCGTTATCGAAGACGCGGCTCATGGAGAAGATGAAGCCATCGTCAGAGGTATTGGCGCCGAAGATGTACCAGAAGCCCAAGACTGCGGCGACGACGCCATCAAGGGGGCGAATCTTCTTCCACGTCTCTGGCATGAAGCGCAGCTTTTGCCCATCAAGGCGGTCAATGCGCCACAGGCAGAATAGCGAGACAATCATCATGGCGACGCCGAGCCACATCGCGATGGACTTAATCAGAGAGGGAGAAGAAGTAAACCGCGAGTTGATATCGACGTGGATATTCAGCCCGTCATCGACCAAGCTTTGCACATTGGCATCATCTTTGAGCTCGGTATACACACCGGTGACCTGTGGGCGTAGGTCATCCTCGGTGGCCTTTTTGTGCTTGCCGACGCTGACGGTGGTGCCGTCACCGGTGGCGGAGATGTGCAGCTGGGCGTCATCGGAAAGCTGCGCTACTTCTTTAGCGCTTAAGGTCAGCAGGACCTCATCGAGCGAGACCACAGACAGGCCGTCATCGCCGGAGCGGACAAATAGGCCGCGGTTTGAGGCCTTCTTAGACTCGGGTGGGACGGTGCTGTAGACCATGTTTTGGCCATCGCGGAGCTCATCCACCGCGGACATGGGGATGGTGGCCTCCAGGTTTTCTGGCGCCACGGAGATAAGCGGTGCATTGATAGATTGCAGCGAATCATTCTGCGGCCAATCAAAGGAAGACTGGGTTTGGTTCACTGGCAATAGCGGGGTGGCTATAAAACACAGGAAACCAATTAACCCGGCGATGATCGCGGTCCAGCGCAGCCCGGCAGGGGCTGTGGCGATACTTAGCCCAGAGGGGCGTGCTTCTTTTGATTTCGTTTTAAGGCTATCTGACACGGCGATTAGTGTACGTCAGTCTGGCCCAAGTTCCAGTGTGCACGCCCCGATAACCCCGGGGAAGTGTGGGTAAACTTACTGGGTTCGCACCGCCGTTACGAATGGACCCGTTTGCTCCAGCTCCCAGCCTTCCGCAAAGACCTCGGGGTTGAAGAAGACTGCGCGGTAGCGAATATTTGGCTGATTAGGATAGATATCTTCAGCCAAGTGCACCTTGAATCCATCATCTTTGTTGTCGAGGTCACCGCGGAAGATGATGGCATCCGGCCCGCGCCACGGTGCGGAATCGAGGGATTTTTGGAACTCTGCAGGAGTAGAGTCCCACGATTCATCCGCCCATGCTTCAATCTGGTCATTGCGGTGCTTGAATTCCCCGAGGGGATTAGCATAGTGGCTGGTAAAGGCATTAAAGCCCCAGTACGGGTAGTAGGCCATGAAGGTTTTTTCATCCGTGAGGACTACCGTTTCGTTGGCCGTATTGCCCTTATCCTGGATGAAGTTGTGGATATCCAGATAATAATGAGCGGAATCGCTGGTAAAGCGATCCGCGCGCTCGCCGTAACCATCGGTATCGCTGTAGGCGTAGTCGATTGCATCCTCATTTTCCTCTGGGATCTGCTGGGCATAAAAAACACCCGCCAGCGTCAAAATGAGACCAAAGACGGCGGTCAGGCGCTTATTGCCCGCGCTGGAAAAGCTGGCGGGGTATAGCCGGTGGATGCCGACGGTGCGCACTTCCCCTAGGGCGAGAATGCCAGCGGTGGCAAATAGCAGCACCACGATGACCTCGAGGCGGAAGCTCAGCAGCGTGGTGCCGGCTAGCGTCACCACCATGGATAGGACGATCCACCCATAGATGCCGATGAGGGCAAGGCCGAGCGCGCGCATCTCCGCGTTCTTCAGGCGCATGACGATATAAACCAAGCCGACTAGGCAAAGGAATCCGATGATGCTCAAAGACAAGAAGGGTACCGGAATCTGCGTGCCTTCTTCCGGCAGGTAGTGCTGCGCGGTGGTTTGCAACGGTGCGGTCGAGTGCAGCACGCTCCAGAGATAGGGGGCCCATGCGATCAGCGCGATGGCTATAGAGATAACCGCGATGATGATAAGGCGGACGATGGGGCGCCACGTGCGCTCATAGAATGCGGTAAATACTGCAATGAGGCTCACGACGGTAAGCGCTGCCGCACCAGTAAATAGCGTGTAGAAAGTGGCAGAAATGCCCAGGTATAGGGCCACCGCCAGGGTGGACAAGCGCGATCCCTGGAAAGCCCTAGCGCTCAAGACCGCAATGGCTGGGATACCCATGGCGATGACGGCAGAGTACGGCTCTTCCGCCGCAATGGTCAGCGTGATGGCGGTGGTGGTAAGCGCAATGGCGGTTCCCACCGGCAGGGATTTTGTGAGGTGCTGCCAGATGGGAACGAGGATGCAGCCTGCTACCGCAATGGAAATCAGCGACCAGGGCTGGTAGACCTCCCAGCCCGGGACGCCGAGCAACGAGCCGAGGCGCCCGCCTAACCAGAACCAGCCCACGGGGTAGAAGGTGGGCATGTCCAGGTAGTTCATATCCGCATAGCCCATTTGATCCACCGAGCGGGTAAGGAACTGGGTGCGGAATGCCTGGTCCACCTGCACGCCATCGAGCCAGAGGCGGGAGGCAGAAAGCGGCAGGCCGATGGATGCGAGGGTTAAAAGAGCCGGTGATAGGTAGGTCACCGCATACGTTACCCACGTGCGCCACCGCGGCCTGGAGAAAGTCTCCTTGTAATGGTCATAAATCCACCACGCGCTAAACCCACCCGCTAGCGCCAAGGTGATGACAACGCCGACGGTAGATAGCGCGCGGGTGACCATGGAGGTATTAAAGGACGGCAGGGATACCGCCTTGAAGGCATACCAACCAAGGAGGGTGACGATGCCGCCGCCGAGGGCGGAAAAGAAGATACCCAGCAGGGTAGAGCGGTGGGGTAGCGCATCTGCGTGATACGCGGTGGTGTGTTTCTTCTCGCTCACTGGAGCTGGTTGGGAAGGCGTAGCTGGGCTTGTCATGCCCTTTAGTTTCGCATACCTTAATCACTCTTCTGGGATTAGGCGCGGTGTGAGCTGTGGCTTATTAACTAACAAAGCGCGCAGGGCGGAGGGCCTTTTAAGGGCCCTGCGTACCCTGCGCGCTACTCCCTGTGTGCTACCCACTGTGCGCTACTCACTGTGCCCTGCAGTTCGCAGGGCACAGTGGAAACGGTTAGAACGGCAGCTTGCGGAAGATGGGCTGCGGAATGAACTTGAATGCTAGCGAGACGTACTTAAACAGCGGGTGGACGTAGATGGACTGCTTGCCATCCAGCACCGCCTGCACGGTAGCCTTGGCCACGTCAGAGACATTAACGGTCAGCGGGGCATCGCCGGCTTCGGCTGACATCTTGGTGCGAACCTGGCCCGGGCGAACGACGAGCACGTTGGCACCGGAGCCGCGTAGCGCTTCATCCAAGTTGATGTAGAAACCATCCACGCCGGCCTTGGAGGCGCCGTAGACAAAGTTGGAGCGGCGCACGCGCATGCCCGCTACAGAGGACATAGCCACGATGGTGCCGTGACCCTGGTGCTTGAACTTTTCGGCCAACAGCACGCCGAAGGATACGGGCGCGGTGTAGTTAGTCTGGGCAGAAGCCACGGCCTTATCGTGGTTTTGCCACAGCTCTTCCTGGTCCCCCAGGGTGCCAAAGGCCACGATGGCGATATCGACATCGCCGCGCTCCCAGGCCTTCTCGATGACCGCCGGGTGCGAGTCAAAGTCCGTGGCATCAAAGTCCACGACCTCGACATCCGCGCCGCGGGCCTCTAGGTCAGCCTGCGCCTTTTCGATGCGCGGGGACTGGGCGCGGGCAGCCAGGGTGACCTTGGCAGGGCCGCGCTCAAGGAACTCAGCGACGACGCCGAGGCCGATTTCAGAGGTACCGCCCAAAAGCAGGATGTGTTGGGCTTGGCCTACTGCATTAAGCATGGTTTAAAAAGTCTCCTTCATGAGGGTGGTGATGAGTCCAGTGATTAGTGCAGCTCGAGGCGGCGGGACATATCGGAGGCAAAGACCCCGGTGGGGTCGATGTCATTGCGGGTCTTGAGCCAGCCTTCTAGGCCCGGGTACATCTGGTGGAAGTTCTCGGCAGAGGTGCGCGATTCCTTAGCCAAGTACAGGCGGCCGCCAAACTCCATGACGCGGCGATCCAGGTCATCGAGAAGCTCGCCCAAGCCCGGGCGGATGGGGAAGTCAACGCAGACGTTCCAGCCCGGCATCGGGTACGACAGTGGCGCGCGGTTGCCTTCGCCGAAGAGCTTGAATACGTTCAGCGCGGAGTAGTGGCCGGAGCGCTGGATATCGCGAATGATCTCCTTGAACGGCTCCACGGCCTCCGTGGGAACGACGAACTGGTACTGCAGGAAGCCCTTGGAACCATAGCCGCGGTTCCACTCACCAATGAGATCAAGCGGCTGGTAGAACTGCGTCAAGTTCTTTACCTGGTTCTTCGCCGGCGCGCCCATGGTGTAGTAAGCCAAGCCCACAGCAGACAGGCTGAGCTTATTCAGCGTCCAAGACGGGAAGATATCCGGCACTGTCATCAGCTGCGGCGCGTTGAACTTCAGCGGATCCTTCGCCAGCTTGGGGGCCAATTCCTCGAGCTGCGCCAAGGTGGCCAGGGAGCCGCGGGAAATGGTGGAGCGGCCTAGCTTCGGCTCTGGGGAGATGACATCGAACCATGCAGAGGAGTAGGTGTAATTGTGCTCCGAACCATCCGAGTGGAAGGCAATGGTTTCTTCCAGGTTATCGGTGCGATCCGTATCCGCGATGAAGTAGGCGGTTTCCGTCTTGGTCATGCGGATGGTAGCGCGCAGGATGATGCCGGTAAGGCCCATGCCGCCGATGGTGGCCCAGAAGAGGTCACCGCTCGGGTCATCCTCGCTGCCTTCTGGGGTGAGGTGGAGAACGCGGCCATCAGCAACCAGCAGCTCGATGGAGACCACATGGTTGCCAAAGGAACCGGCGGAGTGGTGGTTCTTGCCGTGGATATCGGGGCCGATGGCGCCGCCGATGGTGACCTGGCGGGTGCCCGGCAGGACCGGAACCCACAGGCCATAGGGCAGCGCGGCCTTCATGAGTTGGTCAAGGGTGACGCCACCATCGACATCAACAAGCGCGGACTCCGGGTCAATGGAGTGGATCTTGTTCAGCTTTTGCATGTCGATGACCAGGCCGCCGCCATTTTGGGCGGGGTCACCATAGGAGCGTCCCATGCCGCGCGCGATGACGCCGCGGCGCAGGTGGGCGGGCTTGTCCGAGTTATCGACCGCGACCTGTGCCACTGCATTCTTGATGACGTCCACGTCTTCCGTGGACAGCACATGGGCGGTCGTGGGGGCGGTGCGGCCCCAGCCGTGCAGGGACTTTTCGGTGGTATGTAGTTCCATCTCTTACTCTTTGCTCGACGGATTGTATCGATGTACCAGCCTACCTAGCTCATAGTGCGGTGGCTGGAGTGACGTTCGTGATATTTAAAACATCGTGGGCACACAGACTGCCCCGAATGCGGCGCTTTAGAGATCCATGATCTCGCGGATTTCTTCCGGTAGCCCTGCTAGGGACTCAATCGTGGGCCCTTCGTAGGTTCCTAAAATCTCGTACACCCGACGCCGCGAAGTGGAATCCAAAATCGGCATTTCCTCTGCTAAAAGGCGCGTCATAAAGGGGCTGAGCGGCAGATTGGTGTGCTCTGTTGCTTCAAAGTGCCCGTTGCGCTTATCGTCCTCGGCCCGCTCATCCTGAGCGGCTTGCTGGGCGGGGGTCATATGCTCTGTCTTTTCCGAGTACATGCGCAATAGCTTACCGCCGCTTAGAGTGGTCGCTATGACAAACAACCGCGAAGCAGCAGAAGAATCCCGCGATAATTACGCCCTCGATGACACCTTGGCTGGGCGCATCACCCAAGCGGCCGCCCAAGGTATCGTCACCTCTTACCCGGACTGGATTAAATCCAAAAAGGGACTTATTACCGCCTACGTTTTGTCCACGATTGGTTTTGGCGCATTGGTGGCCTATACCAATGCCCAGGCCGAAGAGGACGGCGATGAACCACGCTCCCCGCAGGAATTTGCGGATAAGGGTCTTAAGCTCTGGGCCATTTTGGCAGCGGTGCTTATCCTAGTGGGCCTTGCTCTATGGGCCGATGTAGCCGTGTCCCGCAAGGTGGTGTCTTTCCTGCGGAAGCGCGGTGTCAAGCGCCCGTGGACGCTGTTGGGAGCAATCGGAGCGGCAACTACATTTATCATCAGTGGGATGGAAGCGCGAGATATAGAAAAACTGGCTTCTTAAAATTTGCGTATGGTGGGGCCCATGAATGCAGGGGTCACCGATATTTCACAGGCACGGGCTCGTCGTGCCGACCCGCTGCTGTCATTAAAGCGGGAACCGCTCACCGTCATCTGCCAAGCCTCCAATATCCGTGCGGATGGGGAAGTCCACCGCCAAATTGGTTTTAGCGATGCGCTTACCTTGCATGAGCTGCAGAAAGTACTGCACATCTGTTTCGGTCTGCCAGATGAAAACTCCCCGTGGCATTTTTACGAGCACAGTGATGCCCGCGGCCCGCGCCTTGACCCAGAGCGCCAGGCATCCGAATTCCTCTGGCGCGAGGGCGACCAGATCGATTTTGTCTGGGGCCTCTGGGACTTTGAGCTGGTGGTCGCGGAAATCTATCCCCGCGATAATGGCACCCCCAACGCACTGTGCGTGGGTGGCTCGGGTAATCTCTTTGCGCCCTTTGAACTTACTGCGGTGAACCGGGAATTGACCGGTGAAAAGATCACCGATGAAGTCCTGGCCAAGGTTAAACCACAGGTAAGGGCGCTCATCGAACGCACTAAGCTCTATGACTTTGTTCCCCTCTTACAAGCCATGGACTTAAACCGCGGAAGTGATCTACCGGCGGCCACCGCCGAGGCACTGGCCAGCCTGCCGCGCGAGGTCACCAATGAGGGCAAAGATGCTTTTTGGTCCATGGCTTTGGCTATATCCTGCATGGGCGGTGAGGAGCTGACCGATTCCGTGGTGGAAACCACCATGGATGCCTTGGGCTGGGTCAATGATGATGGCAATACCTTGAAAGGCGCGGAGATTCGCGCGCTGTGCGATGCCTCCTTGGACCAGCTATCCCAGATTGGTGCCTACGGTAAGGACGCCGCCGCGCCGGTGTACCGCCTAGACATGTACCGCGCGCTGCTGCGCGGGTAAGCTAACTGCCTGTGACTAATCCACTTGAAGATGCTGCAGAAGTAAAGCGCCCCTCCAGCTCTTTGAAGCAGCAGTTGGTGCGATTTATTGCGGTAGGCGTCTTTGCCGCCGTCATTGATTATGGGCTGACGCTGTTATTGACCCATTTAGGTCTGCACCGCTCTGGGGCGAAGGCGATTGGTTGGGTCTTTGGCACCATCGCTGCCTATCTGGCCAATGCGCGCTGGACCTTTGGCACGAAGGTGTCCGGCCGCACGGCCGTGACCGTGGGCGTGTTATACGTATCCACCTTTGCCGTGCAGAATTTCTTGTACTGGGTACTCAATGAGCCGCTGATTTCCTTAGGCTTTGAAGGCGCGGTGAAAGACACCATCGCCTTCGTCATTGCCCAGGGCGTGGCGACGGTGACCAACTTTGCCATCCAGCGTGTCTTTATCTTTAAAGAAAAGTAGGCCTGCGGCGCCTTAGGAGCGATTTCCGGGGCGGCGGAAATCCTCGCGGCGCCCGCGGTTGTGCAGCTTGAGCCACTCCAGGAATCCAGCCGGATCGTGGCGTTGGACCAAGAAGAACCAGCCAAAGCGGGCAAATTCCTGGGGCAAAAGCTTGCGCATGCCGCGTTGCCACAGCAGGTAGCCACGGTTGCGGTAGGTGAAATAGCGCTTGAACTCGCCCTCCGGGTACTGGGTATGCATCTTTCCGCCCAAGATGGGCTTGAATTCATCCGAGCCATCCGGGTGCAGGTAGCTGGTGGTCAAAGCTGTGCCGAAGGACAGCCCGGAGTTGACCAGGCGGCGGTGGTATTCCACCTCATCGCCGCGGATGAAAAGGCGATAATCCGGCACGCCGATGGTCTGCATCGCCGCGGCGGAAATCAGGGCGCCATTAAACAGGGAGGCGATCCCGGGCAAGAAGTCTCCTTCCAGCTCCTCCATGCGGCGGCGCCACACCAGCCCTTGGCGCAGCGGGAAGGCCAAGCGGCCGGGATCGTCGATATTGCACACGGCAGGTGAGACCTCGTGCAGGTTATTATTTCCTGCCACGCGGTAGAGCTCTTCTAATACGCCGTAATCGGCGGGGCGGCCATCATCATCGGCGCACCACACGGCATCGGCGCCGAGTGATAGCGCGGTAAGGAAACCGAGGGCGAAACCGCCCGCACCACCCAGGTTGGTCTTGGACGGCACGTAGACCGCGCGATCGCCTGCCAGGGATTCCACCGCGTCACGGACCGCATCCTCGGCGCCATTATCCACCACGATAACCCACTGCACGGGGTGGGTTTGGTTGACTACCTTTTCGAGCGAGGCGCGCAGCAATTCCGCGCGCTGGTGGGTGACAATGACGGCAGCGGTGGTACCGGTGGAATCAAGGGTGGCAGTCATGCGTTCCATCTTGCCACCGGGGAATGGATCTGCCGCGGATAAACACTCGGGCCCGACCCCCGAAAAGTGGACACATCGGGGGCTAGCTATGCTGCTGTGGTCAGTATAGCCGAAGTCTCGGTTTCAAAGACATCAGGCGCTACGAGATTGCACCAGGAGTGCCGCCGGCGCGTGTTATAGCGCATGCACCACCGGAAGACCTCTTGGCGACAGGTAATTGGGTTGTCAAAGACTTTCCGATCACGTAGCACTTCACGTTTTAAGGTGG
>NZ_JBEHFY010000013.1:0-70001 GCF_040225815.1 Corynebacterium sp. KPL2895 | reverse complement strand
GATGCAATATCGGAATCAGACCCTTGAACCCCTCATCACCTAGAATTAAACCAGTCCAACTTTCGGGGGCCAGTTCAGACCCCGCCCGCTGGCGGGTTCTTATTATTGTGCTGGTCACGGTGTTCATGTCACTGATTAGCGTGTCCATCGTGAATGTGGCGCTGCCGTCGATTCAGTCTGGGCTTGGTGCCACGGATTCGGATGTGCAATGGGTGCTGTCTGGTTATGCGCTTACCTTCGGCGTGGTCCTCGTCGCCGCAGGGCGCGCCGGCGATCTCGTGGGGCGCGGGGGCATCTTCCTGCTCGGCATCGCCGTCTACACCATCAGCGCCGCCGTGGCGGGTTTCGCGCCGAATGCGCATTCTCTAAACATCGCGCGTTTTGTGCAGGGTGTTGGCGCCGGATTGCTGAACCCTCAGGGAGTGGGAATGATTCAGCAATACTTCCGCGGGGAAGAGCGCGGCCGCGCCTTTGGATACTTTGGCGCCACCGTGGGAATCGCGGTGGCTATCGGCCCGGTACTGGGTGGCTTCCTCATCAAGATCGGCGGCCCTGACCACGGGTGGCGGCTGACCATGCTGGTCAATGCGCCTATCGGCCTGCTGGCCATCATCTTAGGCCTCATGTGGTTCCCACGCCCGCTATTTTCCCGCGTCCGCGATGCCGCGGGCAATAAGCTGGGAATCTTCAAGGCGCTGGCCACCCTGGATCCCATCGGCGCGCTCATTCTCGGCGCCGCAGTATGGTGCATCCTCTTCCCCTTCATGGACTCCACCGGTTCCCCGGCCGTGTGGTGGCTGCTTCTCGCGGGTGCCGTGCTCATTGGTGTGTGGGTGCTGTGGGAGCGCCACCACAAGGCTACCGGCCATCCGCCGATGGTGGATCTCAATATCTTTGCCACCTCGAGCTTCCGCAATGGCACCATCATCGCCACGTTGTGGTTTATGGGCATTACCAGCATCTGGGTGCTCGTGGCGTTGTACTTCCAAAATGGCCTGGGTTACTCCGCGCTCGCGGCCGGCTCGGTGGGCATTCCGTCCGCACTCCTCAACTCCATTACCGCCACCATCGCTGGCCGCAAAATCTCGCGGTATGGGCGCATAGTGGTCATCATCGGCATGCTGACTACCATCTTCGGACTCTTCACCACGGTGGTCTTTATTTGGGGCACCACGCATTGGGGAATGAACGAATGGTGGCTCATCCTTTCCTTGGCATTTATTGGGCTCGGCCAGGGTGCCGTGGTCTCCCCTAACCAAACCCTGACCTTGGCACAGGTCCCAGACAACTACGCCGGTTCCTCCGGCGCGGTCCTGCAAACCGGCCAGCGCATCGGCACCGCCATCGGCCTGGCCGTCATTACCGCCATCGTCTTTGCCATGCTCCAAAGCACCTCCGGAGATTGGCCCGTATCCATCATGACCGGTTTCGGTGTCATCATCGCCGTTTGCCTGGTGTCCTTGAGCTTTGGGTTTGCGGATCAGCGCGCTTCCCGCAGCTAATACCTCTCCCCATAGTTAGAGCCCAGCGTGGATAATTCCACGGTGGGCTCTGGCTTGTCCCCAGCCCCTATACGCAGAGGACTAGGCCAGCGGTTTAGATATCCAGGAAGCGGACATCCTTCGCGCGGCGGGTAATGAAGGAGCGGCGAGCGGCCACGTCATCTCCCATGAGGATGGAAAACAGCTCATCGGCGCGCTGCGCGTCTTCCAGATCCACGCGGCGCAACAGGCGCGTGGAGGGATCCAGGGTGGTCTCCCAGAGCTCGGAGGCGTTCATCTCGCCCAAGCCCTTGTAGCGCTGGATGCCGTCATCCTTGTTGATCTTGCGGTTTTGCTCCAGGCCTTCTGCCAACAGCTTATCGCGCTCATCATCAGAGAAGGCGTAGCCCGGAGTGCCCTTAGACCACTTCAGCTTGTAGAGCGGCGGGTTAGCCAGGTACACGTGGCCATCCTCAACCAACTGCGGCATAAAGCGGAAGAGCAGGGTCAACAGCAGCGTGGCGATGTGCTGGCCGTCCACGTCGGCATCGGCCATCAGCACGATCTTGTCGTACCGCAGCTTCTTGATATCGAATTCCTCGTGGATGCCGGTACCCAACGCGGTGATGATGGCTTGGACCTCGGCATTTTTTAAGACCTTATCCATGCGGGCCTTTTCCACGTTCAGGATCTTGCCGCGCAAGGGCAAGATGGCCTGGAACATAGAGTCACGGCCGGCCTTCGCGGAACCGCCCGCGGAGTCACCCTCCACGATATAAAGCTCCGAACTCCGCGGATCCTTAGAACGGCAATCCGCAAGCTTGCCGGGCAGTCCGCCCAGATCGGTGGCGGACTTGCGGCGCACCATCTCGCGCGCCTTACGCGCTGCCATGCGGGCATGCGCCGAGGAGACGGCCTTATTGATGATGGCCTTTGCCTCTGCCGGGTTGGCATCAAACCAGTCATTGACGTACTCGTTGACCGAGCGCTGCACAAAGCCCTTGATCTCGGAGTTGCCCAGCTTGGTCTTGGTCTGGCCCTCGAACTGCGGATCACCCACCTTGACCGAAATGACGGCGGCCAAACCTTCGCGACAGTCATCACCGGAAAGGTTGCCGTCCTTGTCCTTGATGAGCTTGTGCTCCTTGGCATAGCGGTTCATCAAGGAGGTCAGGGCTGCGCGGAAGCCCTCTTCGTGCGTGCCGCCCTCGTGAGTATTGATGGTATTGGCAAAGGTGTGCACGGACTGCTTGTAGCCCTGGTTCCACTGCAAGGCCACCTCGACCTCGTGGTCCTCGCCTTTTGACTCGAAGGACACGATGGTGGGGTGAATAGCGTTCTTGGACTTATTGAGGAATTTTACGTAGTCCGTCAGGCCCTCCGGGTAGTGGAAGGTGATCTTCTTGCGGCGCTTCTTATCGGCCTTGGTGACGTTCTTGGAATCGTCTTCCTCGTTAAAGGTATCGCCGGCATCAGGAACATCATCAAACGACGTCTCATCCGCACTCGCCTCACCGGATTCCGCATCCGCGATTTCCTCGAGCTCGATCTGCTCTTGGGTCACGCGCTCATCAATAAGCTCGATGGTCAGGCCCTTGTTCAGGAAGGCCATCTCCTGCAGGCGGCGCGCAATGGTGTCGTAGTCGAACTCGGTGGTTTCAAAGATCTCCGGATCCGCCCAGAAACGAATCTTGGTACCAGTGCCGCGGGCGTTGCCGCCTTCCACAAGGTCATCCGGGATGGCGTTCTGGAAGTTTTGGTACCAGTGCTTGCCCTCACGCTTGATCTCCGCCTCCACGCGGGTAGACAGGGCGTTGACCACGGAAATACCGACGCCGTGCAAGCCGCCGGAAACGGCATAGGAATCGGAGTCGAATTTACCGCCGGCGTGCAGCTGCGTCATGACCACCTGGACGGTCGGCGCACCAGAGGCGTGCATCTCCACAGGGATGCCGCGGCCATTATCGATGACCTCGACGCCGCCGTCTTCCAAAAGCTTGACGGTGACCTTATCCGCGAAGCCTGCCATGGCCTCATCAACGGAGTTATCAACAATCTCCCAGATAAGGTGGTGCAAACCGCGCGATCCGGTGGAACCGATGTACATACCGGGGCGCTTGCGGACGGCCTCTAGACCTTCCAGGATCGTAATTGATCCAGCATCATATGCGTGTTCTTCAGCCACGGATTCGTGCTCTCCTTTTGGCTATAGCTAATTCTAAGACTTTCACTATTCTACACGCATACCCCCTACTGAATGACACCCCACACCGGCCAGAGGTAGCTATGTGGCGCGCTCTGTAGTTATTTATCTTTTAAAGGGCAGAGCTAACCTGCTCCTATTAGCCACTTATCAGCCGTAGGTATCTTGCGAACCTTGCGGTTTTACCCACTGCCGACCCTCGTAATTGCGCTGCTGCCGCGGGCCGTGGATGCGCAGCTCAGCAATGACATCGGGGCCGAGCCGGTCCGCAATTTTGCGCAGGATTTCCCGCTGCAGGTAGCGCAGTTCTGTGGCCCAGGTGGAGTTATCGCAGGAAATGTAGACGATCTTGTCCTTGATTTTCTGCGGCTGCGTATGGGCAGCGATGCGCTCGCCCACCAGGTTTTCCCAATTTCCCATGACCCAGCCGTGCGCTAATTCATGCTTCCAGCCGCGGTGGGAAATCTCCTTTTTAATCTGTGCACCCAGGCTCGGCACATCAATCTTTCGCCGCGGCCTCCTGCCATCGGCGCCGGTAGGCCTGCCCACCTGGTAGCCGCGATAGTTCTGCGGCTGGGCATCCGCCAAGGATGGCACCGGCATCTTCGGCACTGGGCGCGTAAGCTTTGGCGGATTCTTCGAGGTAGAGCGCACCAACCGGAAGTATTGGGTGACGGGATCCGTGCGTTGCCTGCCGGTTTCCCCTTCTTCCTCACTCATGCTTCTTCCTCGCTATCCTCTCCTGCGGTTGCTTCCGTGTGCAGGGTGGAAATGCGCCCCTGGTCCGTATCTTCCACTCCTACCCGGTAACGCACGATGGGCTCCAGGTTATCCGGTAAATCCTCATCCACCGCGGCGGTGATAAGCACCTGTTCTGCCGTGGCGGCCAGGTGAACCAGCTGGGTGCGGCGCTTGGCATCGAGCTCGGCAAAGACATCATCCAAGATGAGGACCGGATCTGATCCCCCTTCTTGGCGCAGGAGCTCAAACTCCGCCAGGCGCAGGGCGATGGCATAGGACCAGGTTTCGCCGTGGCTAGCAAAACCCTTGGCCGGCTGATCCCCCAGGTGGAGCACGAGATCATCACGGTGCGGGCCCACCAGTGAGATGCCGCGCTCGATCTCGCGCTGCCGGGCAGAGGCCAGCTCGGTCAGCATGACGGCCTCCAGCACCTCGCGGTCAGAGGTATCAATGGTGGATTTATACTCCACGTGCGCAGGCCGCGACTCCGGCGCGAGGCCGGCATAGGCGGCGGGAATGTGGTCCAAGAGGGCATCGACAAGCGCAAGGCGCGCCACAATGACCTGTGCACCTAAGCGCGCGAGCTGGGCATCCCACGTATCCAGCGTCGATAGCGCCGAGGCGCCGTCGCTATCGCCGTAGCCGCGCCGCAAGCTTGCCGATGCCGACTTCAACAACGCATTGCGCTGCTTTAATACCTTGTCATAATCCGCCTTAACCCCAGCTAGGCGCGGGGTCCGCGAGGCGATGATGCTATCGAGATACGCGCGGCGCCCCGCGGGCTCACCGCGCACCAAGACTAAATCCTCAGGGGAAAACAGCACCGTTTTCACCACGCCGAGTAACTCGCGCGGGCTGCGCAGCCTAGTGCGGTTAATCTGCGCCTGATTGGCGGCATGTGGTTTGACCAGCAAGTGGGTGGTTAATTCACGCCCCTGGTTGACGGCAGTAAGGGACACCCGGGCACTCTGCGCACCCTGGCGCACCAGCGGCGAATCATGGGAGACGCGGTGGGAAGACAGGTGAGCGGTATAGCCCACGGCTTCCACGATATTGGTCTTGCCAAAGCCATTGCGGCCCACGAACAGAGTGATCCCCGGGCCCAGCTCAAGTTTTAGTTCGGGCCATGAGCGAAAATCCCGAACATCGAGATCCCTTATAAACATTAACCTGGCAGGCGAACCGGCATTAAGAGGTAAGTGAAGTTGGTCTGCGGCGTGGGGAAATTGCCATCCTCATCTGCTTCCGGCAGCTCTTCTGGCTCCGGGATCATGATGGCGGGGCGGGAAGGCTCCGTGAACCCGAAGACCACGCGATCGGTGTTGATGACAGCAAGGCCATCCTTCAAATAGCCCGGGTTGAAGGCGATCAAGAATTCATCGCGGCCGTGGAATGCGCACGGCAGCGTCTCGGTGGCATTACCGGCATCGGCGCCGGCGGACAGGGTGACCTGGCCATCGGCAAATTCCATGCGGATCTGCGCATTGCGGTCCGTCAACAAGGAAACGCGGCGAATGGCTTCTTGCAGCGGCGCCACCTCAACCGAGGCAATATTCGTGTGGGACTTGGGAAGCAAGGGCTGGACGTTTGGGAAATCCGCATCCAGCATGCGCGTGGTGGTTTCGCGGTTATCCGCATGCAGGCCAAATAGGCCATCGGCGCCGATATTATCGCCGGAGCCCACCGCAATCTCAATGGGAATATTCAAATGTGGATCCAGGCTGCGCCCGGTATCTTGCAGGGTCTTTGCCGGGACCAGAAGCTTAGCCTCAACGTCCTCAGCCGCCGGCTCCCACTCCAGGGTGCGCATGGCCAAACGGAAACGGTCCGTAGCCGTCATCTCAATATCCTTGCCGTGGATATCCATGTGCACGCCAGTAAGCATGGGCAGGGTGTCATCCTTGCCGGCCGCGGCCGCAACCTGCTGGATCGCCTCTGCGAATAGCTGCGGTTGGATCGTTCCGGTGACCTCAGGCAGGACCGGCAATTGCGGGTAATCATCGAGCGGGATGAGAGGTAGCTCAAAGCGGGAAGAACCACAAGCAACCAAAGCCTTGGAATCTACCTGGGAGATCTCCACTTCCTTATTGGGCAAGGTAGCCACGATATCTGAGAGCAATTTACCGGCGACGGCGATTTGGCCGGGCTCATCCACCATGCCCGCGATGCGCACCCGGGTAGAAACCTCGTAATCAAAGCCGGTGAACTCTAAGCCGTTGTCATCAGCGGTGATGAGCATCGCGCGCAGCACGGGCTGGGTGACCTTGGAAGGCAGGCTGCGGGCAACCCACGCTACGGCGTTGGCAAGGTCATCTTTGGCAACGCGAAATGACACGGCTTCATCCATGGTGCGAAGAGCTCCTCTTAGGCGGGGTAGGAATGTGTAACTTTCAAAAGCTGGCTTCCAACTTACCGCATCCGGTGAACCTTGTAATTTTCCCTCCGCCCGTCCGAGCCAGCGCCGCGTGCTCGGGACCGGGCACAATTTCACACATCCCCTTTCTACTTACAAGATCAGAGAAATAATTTAGTAGTAGTAATAAGCGCTGTGGGATCTGTGATCAACGGGGTAAATGACAAGTTCAGCGCGGCGATCCGGGGTGTGCCAATTCTTGTGATCTTGCTGTGATCAACTGGCCCGGAGTGTGGATAAATATGCGGGTCATCGTTTTATCCACAGTCTTTAGTAGTTATCCACGGATCTGCACACAGTGCTGATCACAGGGGCGTCTGTGCTGGATAGGGCCTGTGGAATTTAAAACTGTGAGCAAAATCTACAAATTACATCCATGAAATTACACAGGTGTGGATAACTCTGTGGATAGCTGTTTATACGACTCTTACCGGCACATAGCCCCTGGTAGGCGCCGGTAGGCGGTGGTGGAAGGTGGGGGCATCGGCAAGCGCACCGCCTGCTTACAAAAATGGCGCCTTCCTGTTATTCAAGGAAGACGCCACCGGGTGGTTGTGTTTTTCTCTAGCCGCGACCGCGATTCTTGATGCGCTGGGTCAGGGACTGAATCTCGTCGTAGGTATTGCGCTTTTCCGTCATCTCTTTGCGGATCTTGCGATCGGCATAGATCACCGTGGTGTGGTCCTTGCCGCCGAATTGCTCGCCAATCTTGGGCAGCGAAAGCTCGGTCAATTCGCGGCAGAGGTACATGGCCAGCTGGCGGGCGTGGGCCACCGCGCGCTTCTTGCCGGCACCGCGCAGGGTTTCAACATCAATATCGAAGTATTCCGCGGTGACTTCCATGATGGAGGCTGCGGTAATTTGCCGATCAGCAGAATCCGGCGCAAGATCGCGCAACGCAATTTCTGCCATTTCCACGTTGATCGGCTCATTGACTAAGGACGAGTAGGCGGATACGCGAATGAGCGCGCCCTCAAGCTCGCGGATGGAGGATTCGAAGCGCGAGGCAATGAGTTCCAGGACGGAACGATCCACTTCAGTGCCATCGGCGGCGGCCTTCTTCATCAAAATGGCAATGCGGGTTTCCAGATCGGGCGGTTGAATATCCGTAATCAACCCACCCTCAAAGCGGGTGCGCAGGCGATCCTCCAGCGTGGTGAGCTGTTTTGGTGGGCGGTCCGAGGACAAAATGATCTGTTTATTGGCCTGGTGCAGCGCATTGAAGGTGTGGAAGAACTCCTCCTGCGTGGATTCCTTGCCCTCTAAGAACTGGATGTCATCCACCATCAAAATATCGAGGTTGCGGTAGCGCCGCTTGAAGGATTCCTGGCGGTCATCGCGCAAGGAATTAATATAATCATTCGTAAATTCTTCCGAGGACACGTATTTCACGCGTAGCCCCGGGTGCAGCACCTGTGCGTAGTTACCGGCGGCATGCAAAAGGTGCGTTTTACCCAGACCAGAACCACCCCATATAAATAACGGGTTATAGGCGCGGGCGGGATTTTCCGCCACCGCCACCGCCGCGCCATTGGCAAAACGATTCGATGAACCGATGACGAAGCTTTCAAAAGTGTGCTTCGGGTTCAGCGAGGTCTCCCGATTGGGATCGTGCGCCGGGGCCTCCCGCGGAATGCGCGCGGCATTCGCAGATCCGCCGAACTCTGGTTGCTGGCGGTTATAGTCCTGCTGGCTGGTGTAGTGCTCCGCCAATTCATCCAGGCTTGCCGGGGCATGGCTGGACCGCCAATTAGGCGGGGTCTGACCTGCGGTGGGGTTGTGGTTTCCGCGGGCTGCCGACGCATCCGTTTGCTGGGGGCGAGAGACGTAATTTTGCGCGGAAGAAGAATCATTCTGCGCCGGCGGCATGTATTGTGCCTGCGGGTTGGGCTGGGAGGAAGGAGCCTGCGTGCTTGCCGATGCCCCTCCTGGTGCCGGCCCCGAATTCGACGGGTTGGCAGGTGGTTGTGGCTCCTGCGGGGTAGCTAAGGTAACGGCGAAGGAACACGGGCGGCCGAGGTGGCGGGTAAGGGCCTTGGAGATGTATCCGCCGAGCTCATTTTCTACAACTTCTTTGGCGTTGACATTTTCCGCTGCGACAAGCGTGTAGCCTTCCACCATCATGATCGGGCGAACCAACTGCAGGTAAAGGCGTTGTGTATGCGAAAAGCTCGGGACCTCAGAGTTGGGTTGCTCGGATTGCGCGAGCAGATCATCGACGATCGCGCGCCAGACAGCTTCTAGGTTCGCTTGTGGTTCAGTCACAACGGGCTACCTTCAATAATTCTCTCGGGGACGGGTGGACAGTAAATAACAAATTCCACGGTGGATTCCACCGTGGTTTTCACAGTGGTTTTTATCGAGTCACCTCGATCTCCACAGAGTTATCCACAGGTGTGGAAGAAATAGTTATTCACAGCTTAGTGCATGGCTGTGGATAACTTGTGATAGACCACTTTATAGCGTTGTACTGCGGAAATGCTAAAACTCTCAAGTGGTTATTTAGAGTTATCCACAACGGTGCACGTGCTGTGGAATTCGATTCCTTAGTTCTACCGCCGCGAAGGCGGGTGTGTCTAACGGAAGATTTATACTTAAAATGCAGGCGGCTATAGACCATTGCGGTGCGAAGGATTAGCCGCAGCATGAGCGCCAAAACTGGCCTTCTAGCTGCAGAAAAAACACTTATGTAATTTCGGGTGTACCCGAGTGTCGATTTGTTTCCGGCGGTTTAAATCACGTAATCTGGCATGGTCTATTGCAACAGAGAGTTGCGCGTGAACAGGACAGTGTCACTTCGCACTGGCAGGGCTTACCAGAGCTCGCCGAGCGTTTAGATAACAGTGACGCGTCAGGTTCATGGAATCCATTCATCAGTGGATGTGCTGCCGTTTTGTGGCGGCAGTATGTCCACGTACAACTTCAAGGAGAATTGACGTGGCAAAGGGTAAGCGCACGTTCCAGCCGAACAACCGTCGCCGTGCACGTAAGCACGGTTTCCGTACTCGCATGAGCACCCGCTCCGGTCGTGCAATTGTGGCCGCTCGCCGCAAGAAGGGCCGCGCAAAGCTGTCCGCATAAGTCATGCTGCCAGCCCACCACAAGCTCACATCGCCGCCGCAATTTCGACGGACGATGAAGGGCAGTCGCCGGCAGGGCACTCGCACCGTCGTCGTGCATGCGCGCGATACTATGAGTGCGAATTCCAATGGCACCATGGGCAATCCGGCCGAGATCGCGGCCACCGGGCCGCGATTCGGCCTCATTGTTTCTAAAGCCGTCGGGAATGCAGTGGTACGCCACCGCACCTCCCGGCGGCTTCGCCATGTGTGCATGACGCTCATCCCCAAGCTTCCAGCGGGCGTGGATGTAGTGATTCGTGCGCTACCTGCAAGTGCGACCGCTACCAGTGAGCAATTAGAAAAAGATATTACTAAGGCGCTGCGCAAACAATGGGATATTTAAATACCCGTGGGGAAGAAATTCCCGCAGCCTCCGGACTGGCTGCACCGCTGGTTAAAGCGGTTCGTTTCTACCAAAAGCATGTCTCGGGCCTTAAGATGGTATCAACCTGTCGGTTCGAACCGACATGCAGTGCTTATGCCTTAGAGGCGTTGTCCAAACACGGCGCGCTTAAAGGTACGGCGATGGCAATGGCTAGGGTGTGCAAATGTGGGCCCTGGCATCCGGGCGGATTCGATCCAGTCCCGGGACCGGTCACCAACAACAACTGAGGATTAAACACTCGTGCTTAATTTCATTTACTGGCCAATTTCGGCCGTTTTATGGTTCTGGCACTGGCTGCTATCCCTCGTAATGGATCCCGCGTGGGGCATTACGTGGATTTTGGCCATCGTGCTGCTGACCTGGACGCTGAAGGCGCTCATGGTCAAGCCCACCGTGAGCCAGATTCGCTCTTCGCGCAAGATGCAGGAAATCCAGCCTAAGGTGCAGGAAATCCGCGCGAAGTACGGCAAGGATCAGGCTCGAGCTGCACAGGAAATGCAAAAGGTCTATAAGGAATCTGGCGTTCGCCCGATGGCCGGCTGCCTTCCGGTCTTGGTACAGATTCCAATGTTCATTGGTCTTTTCCACGTGCTGCGCTCGTTCGACCGCACGGTTTCTGTAGCCGGCGGCATTGGACACCCCAGCGGCGAGCCGATGTCCATTGAGGCCAACGCCAATACCGCGAACTACATCTTCAAGCCGGAGCTCGTTCAGCAGTTCTTGGACGCCAAGATCTTTGGCGTTCCGCTGGTTACGAACCTCCGCCTGAACTCGCCCTTGGTGGAAGGCGTTACCACCACCACCCAGGCGGCGTTCATCATTGTGCCGATGATTGCCGTCATTGTGGTGCTGATGCACTTCAACGCGCGCATGAGCCTGAACCGCCAAGAAAAGCGCCGCGCCCAGGGCAAAACTTCCGCCCCGCAGGGCCAGAATGCGGAAATGATGCAGCAGCAGATGGCCATGATGTCCAAGATGATGCTGTGGGTCATGCCCGCAATGCTGATCTTCTCCGGCTTCATCTGGCCCATCGGTTTGTTGTTCTACATGCTGTCCAACACCGTGTGGACCTTCTTCCAGACCCGCATCATCTACGGCAAGATGGACCGCGAAGAAGAAGAGGAAGAGGCCGCTAAGATTGAAGCTAAGCGCACTACCGCTCCAAAGCCTGGCGCTCGCAAGAAAGACAACCGCACCAAGAAACAGCGGAAGAACGACAACTAAACAGCTACTGAGGAGATTCTCATAGTGTCCGAGATGGACCCGTCTGCAGTATTTGGCTCCCGCCTGCCGCTCGCGCAGGAATACCACGATTCGCTCGCTACAGACGGGTCCACTCGTGGTTTTATCGGCCCGCGCGAGGTACCGCGGCTGTGGGAGCGCCACATTTTAAACTGCGCCGTTATTGAACAAGTCATTCCGGAAGGCGTCACGGTTATCGATGTCGGCTCTGGTGCCGGATTGCCCGGCATCCCGCTGGCCATCGCTCGTCCCGATCTGCACATCACGCTCATTGAGCCGCTTTTGAAGCGCTATAACTACCTCAATGAGATCACCGAAAAGCTGGGCTTAGATAACGTCACCGTGCTGCGCGGGCGCGCCGAAGAAGGACCCATTAAAAAGGCAGTGGCCGGCGCGGACGTGGTGACCTCCCGTGCAGTTGCTCCCCTGGGAAAGCTGGCAAAGTGGTCTCTTCCCCTAGTACGCAAAGGCGGGGAAATGATCGCGCTGAAGGGCTCTTCTGTACACGAAGAGCTGGAGCGCGATGCCGCGGATATTAAGAAGGCCGGCGGCGGAAAAGCCGAGGTCACGACCGTTCATGGAACCACGATTATCCGTGTCCCGCGCGTGAACTAAAGTAGACGGCATGACTAATCCGCGCCTTATCACTATTGCTAACCAGAAGGGCGGCGTAGGTAAAACCACCTCCGCCGCCAACTTGGCCGCAGCCCTTGCTACTGAAGGCAAGAAGGTATTGGTCATTGACCTTGACCCCCAGGGAAACGCATCGACCGCCATGGGCGCGGAACATAGCTCAGGAACCGATTCCAGCTATGAATTGCTCTTGGGTGATTGCACTGCGGAAAAGGCCATGCAGGCTTCCCCGCATAACTCCAACCTTTATTGCATCCCCGCGACCATCGATCTTGCCGGTGCGGAAATTGAGATGGTGTCTCTCGTGCGCCGCGAGTTTCGGCTTTACGATGCCCTCCATAACGGGTTCCTAGAAGAACACGGCTTTGAATACGTCTTTATTGATTGCCCGCCATCTTTGGGTTTGCTGACGATCAATGCCATGACGTGTGCGGAAGAAGTCATTATCCCTATCCAGTGTGAGTACTACGCACTGGAGGGCGTGGGCCAGTTACTGGGCAATATCACCATGATTCGCGAGCACCTCAATGAAGATCTGCATATCTCTGCGGTGCTCCTTACCATGTATGATGCACGTACACGTTTGGCCGAGGATGTGGCCGAAAACGTCCGCGAGCAATTTGGCGCCGTTGTCATGGGCAATGTCATCCCGCGTTCAGTGCGCGTCTCAGAGGCGCCTGGTTACGGGACCACGGTGATTGATTACGCCCCTTCGTCCACCGGCGCACGGGCGTACCTCGCCGCGGCTCGCGAGCTCAACAGGCGTGGTGATTATCGCCCGCATCCCACCACGGGAGCGATTGGCGTGAGCCCCGAAATTTATGCGGAATTGGAAGGATAGGATTTCATGGCAGAACAAAAGCAAGGTGGCCTAGGCAAAGGCCTAGCCGCTCTCATCCCGTCCGGCCCCGACGCACCCACCCGCAAACCACGGCTGGGTGATTCCGCCGCAGATATTATCTTGGGAAACTCCACGGGAAATAGTGAGCGCAAGGCACGCGGCGAAAAGCGCGTAAAAGGAGCTCCCACCATCCAACAAGGCTCTGGGTCCAAGTCCTCCAAAAAGCGGCAAGCTACGCCGGCGGCAATCGGTGCGACTTACCGTGAGATTTCCGTGGGGGAAATCGTCCCCAACCCCAAGCAGCCGCGCACCGTTTTTGATGAGGATGAGCTCAGCGAGCTGGTTCACTCCATCCGCGAGTTCGGCCTCCTGCAGCCGGTCGTCGTACGCCCCTCCGAGGAGGGCGGATTCGAGCTCATCATGGGTGAGCGTCGTTGGCGAGCTTCCTCCAAGGCTGGCTTGGCCACCATCCCGGCCATCGTCCGCGACACCAAAGATGACAACCTGCTGCGCGATGCCCTGCTGGAAAACATCCACCGCGTCCAACTCAACCCTTTGGAAGAGGCACACGCCTATCAGCAGCTCTTGGAAGAGTTCGGAGTAACCCAGAACGAATTAGCGGATCGCATTGGCCGCTCGCGCCCACAGGTGACCAATATGCTCCGCCTGCTACGGTTGCCGGTGGATGTGCAGAAGCGAGTTGCCGCAGGCACCCTCTCGGCCGGTCACGCGCGCGCTATCTTGGGCCTCGACGATAAGGAAGCGATGGACTACATCGCGGACCGGGTAATTTCGGAGGGCTTGTCCGTGCGTGCCACCGAGGAAGCCGTGACGCTATATAAGCGCGACGGGAAACCCGCAGAGAATAAGAAGAAGTCCCAAGTACCACAGCCGCAATTTTTCACCGACTCGGCCGAGCGCCTCTCGGATCGCTTCGATACTAAGGTCACCGTGACCATGGGCAAGCGCAAGGGCAAAATGGTCGTAGAGTTCGGCGACCAAGAAGATTTCGAGCGCATCATGGCGCTGATGGAGCGGGATAAATAACCTGCTCCTGTGGCAGGTTCCCCAGCTGCCTGCCACATTCGCAAAGTTAGTGCCCTCCTCTTTAGAGCGAGGGCACTATTTTTTAGAAAAGATGAAGTGGCCCTTGGCTTGTTCTTCCTCATGTTCGGCGCCCAGCGGAATGCCCTTGCGCTCGCGCAGGAGTAGGGCTGCAATAAATCCGACGATGCTTGCGGAGACAAGATATACGGATACCGCAAAGGTCGTGCCCGTTGCTTCTACCAACGAGGCCGCGATCATCGGGGCGAAGGCACCGCCGAGAACGGAGCCGATGGCATAGGTAATCGATACGCCCGAAGCGCGAATGGATGCTGGGAAAAGCTCTGTATACATGGCAGATTGCGCACCATAGGTTAAGCCGAGCCCAACCGTCAGGAAGATGAGGGCGGAATAAAGCAATCCCAGGGACGCCGTATTAACCAGCGGGAAAAGGGCCGCAGCGCCGATCGCTTGAATGACAAATCCGACGAGATACGTCGTGCGGCGCCCGATATAATCCGATAACCAGCCAGCGAAAAGCGTAAAGATGAGCCACGTGAAGGCCGATAGCGTGACGGCATTGAGGACATCGCCACGCGCGAGCGAGACCGGACCCTCGGGGTTGGTGGCGTAATTTTGGATATAGCCACCGGTGGTCATATAGCCCACGGTGCCGTTACCTGCAAAAACTAGGGCCGCGACGAGGACAAGCGGAAAATAGCGCTTGAACAAGATACCAATGGGGTTTGCCGCCTCGCGTTTCTTATTATCTGAGATCTCTTGAAAGACCGGTGACTCATCCACGCCGATGCGGATGGCATAGCCAATGATGACTAGGACGAAGGAAAGCAAGAACGGCACGCGCCAACCCCATTCAAGGAAGGCATCCCCTGGGGCGATGATATTCATGATGGAAAGCACGCCAGAGGACATCAGCAGGCCGATGGGGACTCCGATCTGTGGCCCAGCGCCAAAGAGGCCGCGCTTATCGTTGGGAGCGTGTTCAACTGCAAGCAGTACCGCGGAACCCCATTCTCCCCCGGCAGAGATGCCTTGAATGATGCGGAGGAAAATCAACAGGATGGGAGCCCATACTCCCGCCGTATCGTAGGTAGGCAGGAGGCCAATTAAAGTGGTGGCCCCACCCATGGCAAAAAGGGTGACCATGAGGACGAGGCGGCGGCCAAGACGGTCACCAAAATGGCCCGCTAGGAAGGCGCCAAGTGGGCGAAAAAGGAAGGATAGGCCCACGGAGGCGAAGGAGACGATGCTGGCTACCCCACCTTCTAAGGGGCCGAACATTACCTGGTTAAAAACTAGGCCGGCGACGGCGGCATAGAGAAAGTAGTCGTACCATTCAATCGCGGTTCCGATTGTGGTGGCAGCTACTACGCGGCGCGTTTCTTTTCTGGAAATTGGGGCGGAGGTTGAGCTGCCCATTATAGGAATCCATTCAATTAGTAGATATCAATAGCTTGGACTGATACTAATCGAATGAATTCTATTGGTGCAAGATAACGCAGTTAATCTTGCGCAGCGGCCAGTGATTAAGTCCGCTCTGTGCGCTCCAGCTTGTGCAGGCTAAGCCTGCTCCGCTTGAAGAAGCTCGGAGAATTTGTAGGTACCGGTAATGGCGGTGTCCTGCTCCATGAGGTACATGCGCTTGACGGCGATAACGATTGCTTCTGCAATATCGTCACGGCGCTTCGGGTTGGTAAGAATTTTGACGTCCTCAGGATTGGTGAGGTAACCCAAAAAGATCTGAACAACCGGCATCTGCGTCAGGCGCAAAAGATCCCAGGTGCGGCCGTGGTTAGAACAGTCCTGCAGATCGGTGCGCGCCACGATTTCACGCTGGATGAAGCCGGAAAGGGTTTCACCAATGAGTGAGGAGTTTCCGGATTCGGAACCAAAGTAGAACGTGGCTACGCCGTGGGCCTTCTCGTTGGGATAAGAATCGCACGCCAAAGAGATGACCATATCGGCATCAAAGGCATTGGCTAGCTCGGCACGGGATTGCACGTCCGCATCATCGGTGCGGGGGCGCGAAATAATGGTTTCCATGCCGGCGGCGATCATTCGGCCTTCGATGCGTTGGGTGAGATCCCAGAGGATTTCTTGCTCAGAAATATCACCAAAACGGCCCTTGACCGTGAAGCCGGAGTCCCGGCCACTTAGTGCAGGGTCAATGACCACGCGCTTGCCCGCCAACTTTGGACCAGCATTGCGCACACGCTCGCGCTCCAAAATATTGTGCGCCGAACCGCCGGTGATGCGGCGGCCGAGCAAGCTGAGCGCGCGAATGGTAGCCGGTCCACACACGCCGTCTTCCTGCAGCCCGCAATTGTGCTGGTATTCGGTTAAGGCAGCGTGGGTATTGCGGCCAAAATGACCATCGACGCGATCTTGATAGAAACCGAGCTCTTGCAGTTGTTGCTGCAATTGCGAAATGTCATCGCCCACCAATGGGTTGGTGGGTTCATAGCTCAATACGCGGCTGCCCAGGGTATAAGAGGCTTGGCGCAATTCGCGCAGGGTGAGATCGTCGATCTCTCCCGTTGGGAGGATGCCGCGCGATTGCTGGAATGCCTTGAGCACTTCAGCGAGATCGGCATCAAAGGTCTTATCAGTCTCGGAGTACTTCTGCTTTTTCCAGGCAGAGAGTTCGCCCGTGAAATCTGATAAGAGGCCAAGGCGAGCCAAGGTGGCGCGAGCTTCTGCTACGCGCACACTTGAATCACCAACCCGAAGAACGCGATTCACGCCTTTCACCCCTTCCACGGCCTAGGACTTTAGGCCGCATGGCAGATTTCCTACTCGGTAACTTTAGTAACAAGAGTAACAGCTATAGCTGCTTTTTCACTTGCGCCACGATGTCATCTTTAGAACGCAGGCCCACAAACTCGTCGACCTTTTCGCCGTTGTTGAAAATCAATACATTTGGAATGGACATGATTTGGAACATGGCGCCGAGGTTTCGTTCTTCATCGACGTTGACCTGGGCGATGGTGACTTCACCGTCGAGCTCATCTGCGACCTCTTCCAAGATCGGAGACAGCTTCTTGCATGGCCCGCACCATTCCGCCCAGAAGTCCACGACGACGGGTTTATCCGCCTCGATGACATCAGAACGGAATGTTTCAGTGGTTACCTTTTTGACGTTACTCATACTGAATCTAACGGTTTGCAGCCAAGAATTGTTCCGCATCCATGGCAGCGCGGCAGCCGGAACCTGCAGCGGTGATGGCCTGCTGATAGTGGTCATCTACCAAGTCACCGCAAGCGAAAACGCCAGGCAGAGAGGTCTTAGTAGAGGGCTGGTCAACCTCAACGTAACCATTGTCATTGAGCTTGACCTGGCCGTTGAGGAAGGACGAACGCGGATCGTGGCCAATGGCAACGAACATGGCGGTCACGTCCAAGGTGGAGGTTTCCCCAGTCTCAACGTCCTTGAGCTCTAGGCCGCCGACCTTGCCGTCATCTTCAAGCACGCGCTCGACAACCTTATTGGTTTCCCACTTAATCTGCTCGTTCTCCTGGGCGCGGTCCAACATGATCTTGGAGGCGCGGAAGTTTTCGGAGCGGTTCACAATGGTGACAGACTCCGCGAACTTAGTCAGGAAGGTAGCTTCCTCCATAGCGGAATCGCCGCCGCCGATGACGGCGATATTGTGGCCCTTGAAGAAGAAGCCATCGCACGTAGCGCAGGTAGAAACACCGCGGCCGGAGAGCTCTTCTTCGCCGGGAATGCCAAGGTGGCGTGGTGCGGCGCCGGTGGCGAGGATTACCGTGCGGGCTTCAAAAACCTCGTCGCCCACGTGGAGCTTTTTAATATCGCCCTCCAACTCGACGGAGTCGACGACTTCCATGCGCAGATCCGCACCAAAGCGGATTGACTGTGCGCGCATTTCTTCCATGAGCTCTGGGCCCATGATGCCCTTTTGGAAGCCTGGGTAGTTCTCCACCTCGGTGGTGTTCATTAATTCGCCACCGTATTCAAATCCCTCGAATACAATGGGGCTGAGTTCAGCACGAGCGGCATAAAGCGCGGCGGTATAACCGGCAGGTCCGGAACCTACGATGGCAACATCGTGGACGGTCATTGCTAACTCCCTAAAATCACAGTGTCATTTTGCGTAACGTCAAGAGTCTACCCGCCTGATTGCGAATCGTTCATATTGCAAAGGCTAGCGGCTGCGAAATTGATGCAAGAATGATGCGATATCGAGATGTAGTTTAGGGCCCAAGCTTTCTGACTTGGGCCGCGTAATTAGCAGATGGCTTCGCGTAAGACCTCCCGCGCGCGTGCCCGGCGAGATTTAACGGTGCCAGGCTTTACGCCCTGGGCGGTGGCGACTTCGTTGACGCGGAACCCGGCGACATCGGTAAGCATGAGGGCTTCGCGCTGATCTTGCCTTAAAAGCTCCATGGTCTCGCGGACGACGAGCTGTTCCGCCAGATTTTCGGATGGGTTGTGTGCCAGCAGCGGATTGCGATCATCGGCAAAATCATCGCTATCGAGCGAGGCGTTTTCCCTATTAGCCCGGTGATTTAAATAGTCGTAGCCGGTGTTTTTCACCAGGCGGTGTAGCCACGTGCTTAAGGCCGATTCCCGCCGGTAGTTATGCAGATTGCAGCTAGCGCGCAGGAAGGCTTCTTGCACGACATCCTGCGCATCGTATTCATTCCTTGTATACCGCCGCGCCACGGTGGTCAGCCGCTTGCGGTGGCGTTCCACGATGGCGGAAAAGGCTTTATTATCCCCCTCGATAAAAGCATCAACTAATTCTTCGTCGCTGTGGTCAGGACTTAATGGCATCTGTAGATTCCCCCCGGATCAACAAGTGTTAAAGCAATTGTGACCCGAGGAGAACGCCGGCGCTAACCGGCGGCGGTACAGTTTATTGACCTTCTATTGTTGGGCGCGCACACGCAGGGTGCGGCGCAGGTGGTCGCGGCACTCCAGAAGCACGCGACGCAGCGCACCCGGCAGATCCTTGTGCAGGAGATCCGTGGTAGCGGACTCCGCCATGGAAGATTCCGGGTAGAGGCCGCGGATCAGCCGGTTGGCTATCTCTATCGGGTGGTTATCCCAGATGTCTTCGACGCGGCGGAAGAACTCTTCGGCGAAATCTTCTTGCAGCTTTGCCGAGCGTGGGGCATTGAAGCCTGCCAGCAGGGCATCGACCTCCGCATTGGAATATTCCTCTGGCGTCAGCGCGCTATCGAAGGCGGCCCGCTTGGTCTCCGGCGTGGGGAAGGCGTGGCTAGCGCCCAAGAATTCGGCGGCGCCGGTCAGCGTATTATCGCGCTGCTTTTCTGCTTTCAGCTCAGCCAGTTCGACGGCGTCGCGGGCGGCCAGGGCGCGCAGGATGGACCAGCGGATTTGCGGATCGAGGCGCAGGCCCTCCACCGTGCCAGCGAGCAGGTCACGCAGGCGCTCGGTTCCGGAGGCCTTAGGCGTTGCGGCCAGCGCGGCAATGGCGGTGCGGGCCAGAATGAGCTGCGCATCGGAGCCTGGATCCGCAGTGCCGAGCTGTTCCCACAGCGCATCGGCGAATTCGGCGCGCACCTGTTCGCGGCGGTCTTCGGCCACATAGTGCTGGATGGCAAAGTGCGCATTGCCGTAGGCGGTGGTCAGCAGCGTGGCATTGGTCTCTGCGGGCGCGTGCTTGGCGACGACCCCCACGTACTCCTCCGCAGTCCACTCCCCGTCCCTGGTGAGGTTCCACAGCGAGGTCCAGATGACCGCGCGGCTGAGCCCATCCTGGACCTCGGAGAGGTGATCTTTGATGGTGGCAAGCGAAGCATCGTCGAAACGGACCTTGGTGTAGGTGTGGTCGGCATCGTTAAGCAGCAGCAATGCCGGGGCCTTCTCCCCCGCTGCCTCATCCACGATGGTGCGGTGACCACCGGTGGGAAGGTCGATGTCGAACTCGCGGTACTTGTTCAGGCGGGCATCAAAAAGCGCCACGCTCAGGCGGTGCGGGCGGGTCGTATCCTCGGCCTCGGCGTTCACCGCGAGCTCGGTAATCTTCTCTCCCTCCGTGTGCAGCTCCGGGGTGAGGGTGTCCGGACCCCAGGTGCGCAGCCACGCCTTTGACCAGGAATCGAGGTCACGGTCAGTGTGCTTTTTCAGGGCCGTGAGCAGGTCATCGAAGGTGGCCGCGGCAAACGCATGCTCCTGGAAGTAATCCCGCGCACCCGCGTAAAAGTGATCGCGTCCCACGTAGTGCACGAGCTGCTTGAGCACCGCCGCGCCCTTGGCATAGGTAATGCCATCGAAATTCTGGCGCGCGGCATCCACGTCTGGGATCTCGGCCTTGATGGGGTGTGTGGTGGGAAGCTGATCTTGCAGGTAGGCCCAGTTTTTGCGCTGGCCGGCGAAGTTGACCCAGGCCTCTTCATAGGCGGTGGCGTGCACGGAGGCATCGGCGCCCATGAACTCGGCAAAGGACTCCTTGAGCCAGAGGTCGTCCCACCACTGCGGGGTGACAAGATCGCCGAACCACATGTGGGACATCTCGTGCAAAATGGTATTTGCGCGAGCGGCCTTCTGGCTGCGCGTGGCCTTAGAGCGGAAGATATAGCTTTCCGTGAAGGTCACCAGGCCCGGGTTCTCCATCGCGCCGAGGTTATATTCCGGAACGAAGATGGAATCGTACTTGCCCCAAGGGTAGGCAAAGCCGAAGTTCTCGTGGAAATAGTCCATGCCCTGCGCGGTAAGCTCCAGGATTTCCTCGTCTAAATACTCAAACATGGAGGCGCGGGCAAAGGCGCGCAGCTGCGCGGAGTGACCTCCATCCGGCGAGATCCAGGTGCGCTCCTGATACTTATATGGCCCAGCCGCAAAAGAGGTGAGGTATGTAGAAAGCGGCGGGGTGGGCGCAAAACGGACCGTAGCATTGTCCCCGTGCTCCTCGCGCTCAGCCTCCGGCTGGTTGGAGAGGATCTGCCAGTCCTTCGGCGCGGTCATGGTGACGTGGAACGGCGCCTTGAGGTCCGGCTGCTCAAAGCAGGGGAAGATGCGGCGGGCATCGGAAGGCTCGAGGTGCGAGTACAGATAGGTCGCGTCATCGGCCTGGTCGTGCATGCGGTGCAAACCCTGGCCCGTGCGCGAGTAGCGCGAGGCGCCAGTGACCTCAATCGTCAGCTCCTCCCCCACCGGTAGCCCGTGGAGGCGGATAAGGCTGCCATCAAAATCGACGTCCTGCGCCTGACCGTTAACCGTTACCTGCTCTACCGATTCTCCCAAGTAGTCCACGAAAAGCTCGGGCTCGGTGGTGGTGAGCTCTATGCGGCTCGTCGCGCCGAACGTGGGGCTTTCCTTCACCTGAGATAAGTCCAGGTGCAGGTGGTATGCCCACAGGTCTACTGCTGCGGCGCGCTCCTGAAGCAGCTCGTGCTGGGTTTTATCGCGTTGTGTCGTCATAGTTAGAAACTATAGTTACCGCAGTGAGAGATTTAACGAGATATCGGATGTGAAAACGATAAATGGAGTGTTGTGCTGCCGGGCTCAGCTCTCACTTTCCCGAGATTCGATAATCGCGATAGCAGCGAAAATAAGGTATACGATCAATAGCGAAAATAAGGTATACGATCAATGCGCCAGCCGTGGCATAGCTAAACGATGCCATTGCGGAACTTGAAAGGCTCTCCCTGAGCGCAAAGCCCACAGCTGACACAATCCCGAAAGTTATCGCAATGGAATCAACGGCAAGTGGAATCGTCGCCTTATAGTGATGAATCTGCCACGCGGTGACCGCCGTTCCACAAAGCAGGCCAATAATCGCAAATGCATTGTCTTGCATGTACATAGCCCACAGAGACGAGGAGAACGCTAATATCCCCAGCGATGCGTAGGTGAGGCCCCGTGAAGTAGTGGCCTTTTTCATGGTGTTCTCCTTGCGTCTCGTCCCGGCAATCAAGATCTGCTCGATCATTCGCGTAGGCGCAGACTCACACATCAAATCCGCGTACCTAAGGGAGGTGTACACCATCATTATTGCATGCTAGGAGCAGAGGAAGGGTGAGTTTGCTCTGGTATGGGCCCGTGCCACCCTAGCGCGGGCGCAGGCTTGAAAGCCTTGGGCAGGGAATATGACTAAAGCCCGCGGCCGGGCGGCGAGGCGGCGCGGGCTTTAGTGGTTGGTAACCAGGGGGGCTGTGAGGCCCAAGATCTTCAAGGAAGTGCGATTACTGCTTGATGGCAGAAACCTCGAGCTCGATCTTGATGTCTTCAGAAACGAGGACGCCGCCGGTCTTGAGCGGAGCGTTGAAGTCGATGCCGAAGTCCTTGCGGTTGATCTTGGTCTGTGCCTCGAAGCCCAGACGGAAGTTGCCGAATGGGTCCTCAGCGGTAGCGACCTCTTCAACCTTGAGGTCGACAGACTTGGTGGTGCCCTTGATGGTGAGGTCACCGGTGACGGTGCCGTTGCCGTCCTCATCAACGTTGACGTTGGTGGTGGTGAAGGAAAGCTCTGGGTACTCCTCCACGTTGAAGAAGTCTTCGTTCTTTACGTGGCCATCACGGTCTTCGTTGCCGGTGGAGATGGAGTCAGCCTTGATGGTGGCCTCTGCGGTGGAGTCCGCGATGTTCTCGGCGACGTTGATGGTGCCTTCGAATTCACCGAAGTTGCCGCGCACCTTGGTGACCATGGCGTGCTTGGTAACGAAGCCGATAACGGTGTGCTCTTTGTCGATGGTGTAGGTACCTGCTGCGAGGGACATAATTGATTCTCCTAACGTTGTTGTTGATGTAACACCAACTACGATACTCGACTACGCACTTTAGTCAAGCCTTGAAGTAAAAATTCTTTTTCCAACCCGCTGACCTCGGTATTAAGGATGGCCCACAAGCTGGACCTCCCCCAGTGTAACCTCTTTTGACTTAGGCAGATCCGTGATGACTATGAGCGCGGCATCGAATTTCTGGGGCGTCTCCTTCAACTCTAAATCCTCGTTTGCGTGCTTGAACTTGCCCTCCGCCAATTTGGGAAGGGAACTCAGCTGCGGGTGTTCCGGATCGAAATCGTCTTTGTTGACGCCGTAGATGTCATAGTGCGCGCCATTGGACCTGGTGTGGGTCACGGTCATGACCGAAAGGTGGGCCGGGTTATCCAGCGTAAGTAACACGCCTGAACCGGTTTCCTTCGTGGACCAGGTGGTGATCGTCTTGCCATCGATAAGCTGCTCATTATCCTCGCCGTCTGGCACCGTAATAGCGGAAGATTCCTTGAGGTGCACCGGCGGGGTATTCGGGATCATCGTGGAGCCCTGCACGGTTTCGGTAACGGAACCGGTCTTTTCCACATCGCTGAGCAGGGACATCACCCACGTCGTCAGCGCTGCCATGCCCACGACGAAGATAGTGGCGAAAATGCCGATGACCACGACGCCGGAACCCGAGTAACCGCGGCCACCAAAACCTGGTTCTTGCTTCGGATCCTCTTCCTGCGAGGGTTCATCTTCAACGACCACGGGGAGGGCCTCCGTTTTTTCTTCCTGTTCTTCTGGGGCGAATTCACGCAGGCGCTTGGCGATGCCCGCCGAGGTCAGCCCCTCCGCCTCCTGCAGCTCTTCCAACTTTTCTTCGCGGGTTTCTGCATCCGCGGCGTCAAAGGCCAGCCGCGCTGCTTCGAGGCGCTCTGCAGCCTCATCGGCGGTGAGATTGGCGTCATCGGAAATATCGCGCAGCTTCTTCGGCGATGGTTCGGTGGATTCGACCAGCATGCTCAGCGCGGAGCTGAGGGCCTCGCGGTCGCTTTCTGCAGACGTCCCATCCAGCACTGCGGGGAAGGCAACCTTGACGATGCCGGAGGTGGATACGCGGAAGCGGTCGCGGTGTTCCACGCCGAGGATGAGGCCGGCGTCGTGGGCCGTGGCGGCATCGGCAAACAGCGGCGCGGTTGCGCGGGCAACGGAATTGGGGTCGAGGTTATCTGCCTCTGCCACCTGCTTGAGGGAGGTGCCCTCAAACCAGTCCGCCACCACCAGGCAGCCGGTGCGGTAGGACAAAATCTCGATATTATCCGCCATGGTCTCCAGGTTGAGCTCGGCCAAACGCCGCGTATTGCGGGAGATTTCGGCGGAGCGGCGGGCAGAGACCGTGGGCGTCGATGGTGCGATGGGCGCCTGGGTATTGGTATCGACGAACGTCAGCGCCACGAGGCGGCCGGTGGATTGTTCGCGGGCCTGCCAGAACCGGGCGCCGGATACAGCGCCGTGATCCTGCAGGAGGCGGAAGCGGCCGTCCGAGACAGGGGCGCCGGGGACCAAGCGCGGGCCGCGGACGATACCGGCGGACATCGGTGGCGGCACCAAGGTGGCATTGAAGGAATCCTGCGTATAGACCGGCTGGATTTCCTGCAGGTCTGGTTCCTCGACCTCGATGGCCTTGGAACTGTCCACCGTGATGAACCGGGACATTCCCGGGATGCGCTGGAGGGCGCGGGCCAGGTTCTGCACCTCAGGCAGGGAGGACTTGGACAGGACGAGCCCGGTGATAATCACAAAGACGATGCCCAGCGCCACGACCTTGACCAGCGAGACGATTGAAGGCAGTTGCTCCGGCAAGACCAATTGCATGAGCCAGTACAGCGCCCACGACACAACCAGGCCGACCGCGCCGGCGCCGGCGGACCAAAGGACCGTTTGGGTTACGGCCTTGCCTCCCAGGCTGCCCAGCTTGCGCTTGAGCAGGAAGCCGCCGATGACCGCACCGGAGACAAAGCCAAAGCCGTTGGCGGTACCGAGGAGGATAACCACTCGGTCCGGGTTGCTGGTCATCAACGGCGCCAGCAAGGTCAGCACGACCTTAGTCAGCGTGATGCCGGCAATGATGAAGGTGGGCGTCCACGCCTCTTCCCTAGCGTAGAAAACGCGCAGGTGCAGCAGCACCAGCGCATAGGGGATCAAGGTAAAGGCGGAAAAACTGATGGTGAGGCCGAGCTGCTCTGCGCTATCCGCGCCGTAGGCGCCGTACTGGAACAGGGCGCGAGCAATGGGCACGCCGAAGCCCGTCATGAAAATGACGATGGGGATTAGCGCGATGAAGGTCAGCTTGGTGCCCAAGGTGAGGTCGCGTACCACGGCATCGACATCGCCATCGGCGGCATTGCGCGAAAGACGCGGCATGATGGCGGTCAACAAGGTCACGCCGATAACGCCATAGGGCACCTGCAGCATCAGCCACGCGTTCTGGTACACTAGCGGCGCACCGGCATCGGCATACGCCGCCACGCGGGAGGTGACCACATAACCCAGCTGGGAGATGGCCACGTAGGTAATAATGGCCAGCGCCATGCCGCCGAATTGTTTGATGCGGGCATCGAGGCCCCACTTCGGGCGCAGGTTGATGCCGGCCTTTTTCAGGTACGGCACAAGGATCAGGCACTGCACAATCACTGCAGTGGTGGTGCCCAGGCCCAGCAGCATGATGTGTGGATCCGCCACCGGCGTAGGCTCGTGCGGGTCGAGGCGGCCCGGCAAAAAGCGATAAGCCAGCAGGACGCTGATGGAGATGATGTTATTGATCACCGGTGCCCAGGCGCCAGGGCCGAAGATATTCTTGGTATTTAAGACCGCCTGGAAGAGGGCGAAAAGGCCGTAGAAAAGGATCTGCGGCAAGAGCAAGAAGGCCAATGATGTTGCCTGCACGGCATTGGCCTTGGAATCTTCAGGCAGCATCATCCTCGTTAATAATGGCGCGAAGATAACGGAGAGGATGGTAACGATGCCCAGGATGGAAAACGCCAGGGTAAAAAGTCTTCGGACGAAGGTTTCGCCGCGGTCCGAGTCTTCCTTCTCCGCGCGCACCAAGACCGGAACCACCAGTGAGGTCAGTACCGCGCCCAGCACGATTTCGGTGACCAGGTTGGGGATCTGGTTGGCGCTACTGAAGGCCGTTCCCACCGTGGCACCAAGGGTGGCGCCAATAAGCATCTGCCGCAGGAAGCCGGTGATGCGCGAGAGCAGCGTGGCAATGGCCATCGTTCCCGTCGCGCGGATCACGTCCTGATTGGAGGCCTCGATCTCCGCATTGCGGCCAGTCAGCGCGGACTTATCTTCCTCAGGGGGAACAGTCGTGTTCTGCATTGAGGGCTTGGGCCGCTTTTCTGGTACCGGTGCGGGTGGAGAGGCGCGCACGATGCGGCCGCGCGCGCCGACGGTAACCGGGACACGGTTCTCTTCCGCATTGGGGGCGGTATCCGTGGGGTCTACCGCGCCCGCAGGTGCCTTCTCCGCGTGGTGGGCCTGGCGGCCATCTTTTTCGGTCATAGAGGATACAACTTCAACTTTTACTTTTCAGCCTTGTGATTTTTGCGTCGGTGACGGCCAAGCCGAAAGAGCGTAGCCAAAACCAGCACGAGAGCGCCGGCTATGCCGGCAGCGTATAAGGTTACGATACCGGCACGTGTCTGCACGGAGATAGTGATGGGCTGCGAGATGGTCTGATTTTTAGGAGTGGCCAGCCACAGCCCAATGTCCGTGCGATCCGCGTCCTTCGGCATATCAGCGGTCATGGATACAGTAATAGAGCCCTTAGCGGGAATACGGACGCTTTTGGGTGTGTTGAGCCGCGCGCCATCGGGGGCATCGTATTGCAGCTTTGCCTCCACCGGCAATGGCAAGCCATTTTCGGCCACGATGAGTAGCGGCGATGACTCAGATACGCGGGTATAAACATTTCCCGGGGGGATGAGGGAGACAGAATCGCGCAGATCCCGCAGCGTATTGGAGTGCATCTCCATGGTGCGGGAAAAGGACTCGCGCGCCGCGGCGTGGGTGCCCAAGCTATCGCGATTATTAAGCGATAACGAGTTGAGGAGATCGCGGCGCAGCGGCAGCACGAATTCAGAGCGCGTCATGGTGATATCAGGGTCATCGACCACGATATTCATCAGCTCATCGGTATAGCGCGCCTGTTGCTCAACGCGGGCCAATTCCGGCTCCGAAAAGACCGCCGGATCGATAAAGGGACTACCGGTAGGAGCGTTGGGATCGCCTTGTTGCAATTCCACCGAGCTGATCCCGCGGGGGCGGGAGTGGCCGGACTTGAGCAGGTCTTCCGCGGCGGCGAGTGCATGCTCGGCCGCGCTTGGGTCAAGGTAGTTGGGAAGCTTGGCCACGGTATCTTCCCCGCCCGCAAGGCTGAGGGCCGCCCCGCCCGTGATGGCGCGAGACAAAGCAGAATCTTTGGAGTAGTCATAGCGCAGCTCCGGGTTGGAATAACCAACCGTCTGTGGCTTGGAGCCGGTTTGGGATAGCAGGGCGCCAAGGGAGGCATCGAAAGTCGCGGCCTCGCCGGACCAGTTCGAATTATCCGCAACTAGGGATGGCACCGGCAATTTTTGGTCAATATAACCGGAACCTACCGCCAGGATATTGCTGGCCGGCGCCTTGCCCAGGATGCGCTCGATGGTCTGGTTGCCGCGCTGTAAACCTTCAAAGAGAAGGGCAGGATTATTGGCCCTAGCCACCGCAGAGGCATTCGCATTGGCCCAGGGCATGGCGATGAAACAATCCAACTCGCGCAGGCGCTCTAGCCACCGCGCGGCATCATTTTTAGCTTCGCCTGGCTCTCCTTTGTCATCGTCACTGCTCCGCGACCAAGAATCGCGCAGGCGCTTGGGGCGATCGCCTTGCGCGGGGCGCGTGGAATTGACCGTATAGCCTTGCGACATGCGGTTGACGGTATCGAGCAGCGCGGGGTCGATGGCCACACAGCCGGCCCCCTGCAGGTCATGATCCTCGTAGGTAGAAACCAACGTATCGAGGCGGCCGCCTTCGCGCAGTTCGTGCCCTAACTCATCGGAGGACAAGATGAGCTCTTCTCCCCCAAGCCCGCCGGGGAGGATGTCCAGGTTCGCGCTGATGGGATAAACCACCGTGAGATCGTGCGGTTGGGACTCCTCGGCATCGTCGTGTTCTTCTTCTGGTGCCGCTTCTTCTGGTGTCGCGGCCGCCGCGACACCAGTCGGCTCTTCTCCGGAGAATTGGGCCACAAACCGCTCTTCCGCTAGGCTCACCGCATCGCCCTCGAGAGTACCGGTCAGGGTAAATAGCAGCGGATAGGCGCCCGGTTCATTGATTGCCAAGGTGCGCTCGGCATCTAAGCCACTGGGCACGGTAAAGCTTATTTCCCGGGTTTCACCTGGCTGCAGCGGTGCGGTGGTCATGCCAGAGCCATAATAAGGAAAATCACCGGTGGCCATTTCTGTACGCGCTTCTGCTGCATCAGCAACGCTATCGCCGCGGCGGCTCGTTACCTGCAGATCTTCCAAGGGCTGATCGGTGGGGTTATGCACGCGGAAGCGCAGCCGCATGTCAGTGCCTACGGTAAAGGGCTGGGCATCGATAAGATCCAGATCGGCGCGCTCCGGCCCGCGCGCGCCCAACCAGGCTTGGATATCCATCTGCTCGTCCGGAACAGAGTCCATTTGGGCCGCCGCGCTTGGTAAGAACAATCCCCAACCGGCAAGTACCGCGCAACCGCCAGCCGCGGCAAGTGATTTGAGGCGCTTGTGCATTAGCGTGGGGTCGCTTTCCCTGCGTCGGCTTCCTTTCGTGCGAGATCTGGGAGGAGATCGTGCGCGATGCGCGCGAGCTTGCGTTCGTCCGCGTACGCCAAGTGCTCGATGAGTTCAGAAACGGGAATCCAGGACACCTCGGTGACCTCTGGATCCTCATCATTCATGATGCCGTCCACAAAGCGCAGCAGGTGGTGGTGCACCGTCTTGTGAATGCGGACGCCATCAGAGACGAACCAATAATCGATCACGCCGAGGTCAGCGAAAACCTCGCCGGAAATACCGGTTTCTTCCCATACCTCTCGCTCTGCGGTGACCTCCTTGGCCTCGTCATTTTCCACGTGCCCCTTGGGCATGGACCACAATAAACGGCCGCGGCGGTCTAAGCGCCCAATCAGCGCTACGTAGACGCGGGACAGGTCCGCTTTACCGTTGCCATCGACGCACTCGGCGAGCCCAGAGATTACGAGCCCGCCCGCAGATGTCTCATCGCGGGTCTCCATGACGGTGGAGGTGCCGTGATTATTGCCACCGCGTTGCTGCCTGCGCTGCTGGTTAGTGCGGCGCGTGCGGTTATCCGGCCGCCGCCGGCGCCGGCGCCGGTTACGGCTACGGCCGCCTCCTTTGGAGGGGCCTTGCGCGGAGCCTTGTTCTTGGTTAGTCATCCCTGCCAATCGTAGTAGACTCTCACCCGTGAATTTTCAGGACACTCAGTTAATCGGCGTTCTTGCGCGCGCGGAGTCTACCGTGAACTCGCTCAGTGGCTTATTGAGCGGGCTGGTGGAGAAATTCAGCGCGCGTGGACATGCCCTCTACCTTGTGGGCGGTTCGGTGCGCGATGCCCTCCTCGGCCGCTTGGGCAATGATCTGGACTTCACCACCCCAGCGCGCCCAGAGGTGGTCAAGGAAATCCTGGATGAGTGGGCCGAAACGGTATGGGATACCGGCATTGCCTATGGCACCGTATCCGCCGTGTACAAGGGCCAACAGATAGAAATCACCACCTTCCGCTCTGATTCCTATGATGGGCAGTCCCGCAACCCCGAGGTCATCTACGGCGATAGCCTGGAAGGCGATTTGGTCCGGCGCGATTTCAAGGTCAATGCCATGGCTATTGAGCTGCTTGCCGATGCCACCTTTGAGTTCCACGATCCTCTCGGCGGCCTTCACGATGTGGCCAATAAGGTGCTCGACACCCCGGATAAACCGGAAATCTCCTTCCACGATGATCCACTGCGGATGCTGCGTGCCGCGCGTTTTGCGTCCCAATTAGAGTTTCACGTGGCAGACCGCGTGGTTGCTGCCATGCGCGATATGGCGGCAGAGATCCAGCGCATTACGGTAGAGCGCGTTCAAGTGGAGCTGGATAAGCTCATGTGCGGCAAAGCGCCGTGGGATGGCATCGACCTGTTGGTCAATACCGGGATTGCGGACTATATCTTCCCGGAGATCCCTGCCCTGCGCATGACCACGGACGAGCACGCACAGCACAAGGACGTATATGCGCATTCGTTGAAGGTACTGCGCCAGGCGATGGATCAAGAAGAAAACGGCCCCGACCTAGTATTGCGGTGGGCGGCATTGCTGCACGACATCGGCAAGCCCGATACCTTCGATAACACCGACGGCAAGGTTTCTTTCCACCACCACGAAGTGGTGGGCGCCAAGCTCACGCGGAAGCGGCTGCGGAAGCTGAAATACCCCAAGGCCACGACGGAAGATATTGGTCAGTTGGTCTACCTGCACATGCGCTTCCACGGCTTTGGGGAAAATCAATGGACCGATTCTGCCGTGCGGCGCTATGTTAACGACGCGGGTGATCTTCTCCCCCGCCTGCACAAGCTGGTGCGTGCCGATTGCACTACCCGCAATGCGAAAAAGGCGCGCCGCTTGCAGCGCACCTATGACCAGCTGGAGGAGCGAATTGCGGAGATCGGCCGCAAGGAAGACCTCGCACGGGTGCGCCCGGATCTAGATGGCAACGAGATCATGGAGATTTTGGGCCTCTCCCCTGGGCCCGAAGTGGGTCAGGCCTGGTCCTATTTGAAGGAAATGCGCTTGGAGTACGGCCCCCTCGAGCGGGAAGAAGCTATTGCGAAGTTGCGCCAGTGGTGGGAGTCTAAACAGTGATGTTTGCCGATAGATTATTTAACGCCCTCGAGCGCAACGAACCCGCCCCAGGGCAACTACTCGTGTCCGCACCGGGGATGCTGTCCCCGGAATTTGCCCGCTCCGTCATCCTGCTGGTTGAGCACAATGACATGATGACCTTCGGCGTGGACCTTACCAAGCGCTCAGAGGTGGCCATTTTTAACGTGCTCCCAGAATGGATGCCCGTCGTCGCTAAACCGCAGGCGCTGTATATCGGTGGCCCGCTCAACCAACAATCCGTCGTGGGCTTGGCGCAGACTAAGCAAGGCGTGGACCCAGATAAAGAAGAACAACTCAGCCGCCTTGCACCGCGCCTAGCGCACGTGGATCTGCGCTCCAACCCGGAAGATATCGAGCCGCTGGTTACCGGCATGCGCATGTTTGCCGGTTATGCCGAGTGGGGCCCCGGGCAGCTGGAGGAAGAAATCGAGGCCGGTGAATGGTTCGTGGCACCCGCCCTAGCGCAGGACGTGGTGGCCCCTGGCCAGGCCGATTTATGGGCCGATGTCATGAAACGCCAGCCTATGCCCCTGCCGTTGTATTCCACCTATCCCGTAAATGTGGATGATAATTAATTCCTAGGCGGCGGAAAGTGATCGGTTACACTAACCCGTATGCGCGAGGAAATCCACAAGGGCATTAAAGACACGTGGGCGGCGGCTCTCGGGCTAATTCCATTGGGCTTGGCGTTTGGCCTCTTGATGGTCCAATCCGGCTTTAGCTGGTGGTGGACGCCCATATTTTCCATCGTCATCTACGCCGGTTCTATGGAGTTTCTCGCCATTTCCATGGTTACCGGCGGAGTCTCCGCGCTCTCCTCGCTCCTTACCGGGTTTATGGTGAATTTCCGCCATATCTTCTATGGGCTAACGTTTCCCCGCAAGCGGATTAATTCCCCCGTGGGCAAGGCCTATTCCACCTATGCCCTCACGGATGAAACGTATGCCATCGTCTCGGCGCTGCCGCGCGAGGAGCGGCCTACCGGCATCCGCATTTTGAGTATTCAAATCTTTTGCCAAATTCTGTGGGTGGGTGGCGGACTCGTTGGTGCGCTCGCCGGCCAGGTAATCCCCTCCTCCGTTGAGGGAATGGAATTCGCCCTCGTCGCCCTATTCGTCGTTCTAGCGATGGACTCTTTCCGCAATAATCAGGATCTGTCGCTCCCGCTATCAGCCGCGGTCTTGGGCATTCTCGCTGCCTTCATTACCCCGGGACAGTTGCTGATGGTCTCCTTGAGCGCTTATTTCCTGTTGCTCATCATTCGCTATCTTTCGCCTCGCGTAGATAACGCGCTCACCTGGCGGCTGCAGCCGCTTGCCTCCACGACCGCGAAGGAGGAGAACTAAATGCCAGCTGGAGTCAGCTTAGGTGCGATTGCCGCAGTCCTTATCCCCGTAGGCATCGTGACCGTTTTATTGCGGGAGCTTCCCTTCTCCGCAAAGAAATGGATGAAGGATAGCGAGTTCTTTTCGCTGCTGGGCATGATGATGCCCGTGGGCGTTATGACCATCTTGGTGGTCTATGCCGTTGCCGGACAGGCGGACGACACCGGCGGTTTATGGCCAGTGTTGCTGGGCGTGTTGGTCACCGTCGGGCTGCACAGGTGGAAGCGGGATTCCGGATTATCCATCTTTGGCGGTACCGCTTTCTACATGCTGCTGGTGAACGTGGTGCTTTAGCCCGCGCTTAGCTAAAGGCCAAACTTGGTGGTAGCTTCCGTCCAGAGCGCCTCAAACTGTTCTTGGTCCATGTAGCGGGCGCTAATATCCGGGAACTCATCGTAGGTATCGGGGTGCGGAACCATTTCTTGCGGCTTGTCCACGTTTCCCGTGGAACTATTTGGGGTCGCTACCCCGACGACGGAGTCCGCGGGGTCCAGAGCGATCATGCGGTGCATGCGGCAGCGCTGGGCATCGTGTTCTTCTAATTCTGCGAGGTGGACCGCTGAGCCCACTCCCGGGACGGAGAGTTCGGTGCGTACATAAAGGTAGTTAGCCATGGCCACCTAGTGTAGTTGTTCTTCGTCCTGCTGGGCGTACCGGGATGCCAACAATGAACAGATCATCAGCTGCACCTGGTGGTAAATCATGAGTGGGAGAATCAAGAGCCCGAGCGATGTCGATCCGGAGGCAAAGATGACAGAGGCCATGGGAAGACCAGTGGCTAAGGACTTCTTGGATCCGCAGAACTGGATCGCTATGGTATCGGCGCGAGAAAACCCCAGTTTTCCAGAGATAAACCGCGTCAGCCACAACATGAAAATGACGAATGCCGCAGCGAATACGACGAGGAAGACAATCTCCCAAACAGAAATGGAGGACCAAATTCCATCGACCACGCCCTTAGAAAAGGCCGAATAGACCACCATGGCAATGGAGCCGCGGTCCACCACCTTTGTAGCCTTGCTTTGTGCGAGGTCCGCTATCCAACGTCGGGTTAATTGGCCCAGCACGAATGGAGCGAGGAGTAGGAGGGAGATTTCCCCAAAGACGGAGGTATCGATATGCAGCCCGGAACCGGTACCCATGAGAAGCATGACTAGGACTGGTGTGATAAGGACGCCGGCCAAGTTGGAGGTTGAGGCGGAGACAATGGCCCCAGATACGTTTCCCTTGGCAATGGAGGTAAACGCCACTGAGGACTGCACGGTGGACGGGACTAGCGTGAGGAATAGGATCCCCATGTACATATCGTCCGTAATGAATCCAGTGAGCGGCTGCAGTGCCAAGCCAATGAGGGGATAAATAACGAAGGTGAACGCGAGAATGGTGAGGTGGAGCCGCCAGTGCTTGAGCCCATTTAAAGCTTCTTGGGTGGATAACCGCGCGCCATAGAGAAAAAATAACAGTGCGATCGCCACATTCGTCAGACTGTCAAAGACGTCAGCGAAGGTGCCGCGGGCCGGTGCAATGATCGCGATTGCCACGGCAATAAGAATGAGGACGATGAGCGGATCCGGCTTTTTGAGTCTGTGCAGCATGACCAAAAGTGTAAACCGTCGCGCGTGGTTCCACGAAAGGTTGTGGAGATAATTTTCTCCCGTGTACCCTTTAAGCCGCATAGTTTCACGTGAAACCATGCGGGTAGAAGGTGAGGCATCCGCGGGTATTTACGCGGTAGTGACCTTTGCGCCCTCTTGGCTTACCTCAAACTCTTTGAGTGGGTCTCGGCCGGGCCCTTCGATGACCGAACCGTCTTGCAGGTTATAGGACGTATGATGCGCAGTGCAGGTGGCAGTCATACCGTCGATTTCTGTAATGGGGTTTTGCTGGTGCGGGCAGGTTTGGGAGTAGGCCTTAAACTCCCCCTCTTGCGGCTGTGTGAAGATAACCCCATCGACGATGATTCCGGAGCCTACGGGAATGTCCGTAGCCGCGATCTCCGCGGACGGTTCTGAGCCGCAGGCCGCGAGGTACGCACCTGCGAAAGTTGTAGCGGATCCGAGCAAAAACATGCGACGCGAACAAATAGCCATAGCCCCTACTCTATCCTGAATGGTTTAAGGTCGGAATATGATTTCGTCGGCGGGTAGTAATACTTGTGCGGAAATCATAACGAGGAAGTATCAGGTGCAGGTTTCACGTGAAACATACAATTAGGAAAAGTTACCGTTCCAGGTGGCGACGGAACCGGACTCGGTGGGCGTGAGTTCATAGGTGCCGGAATCTAAACCCAAATCATTAACGATGGGGTGTGGCCCCTCCCCTCCTGCGACTTGTGACTCGGGATCGAGGCGGTGGGAATCGGCGACATAAGAACCGATGCTAAAAGTGGAGACGGCGATTGCGGCGAGAGCTGTAGTTTTCTTCATGCCTCCCATTGTCTACCCTTGCCTGTATTAGGTGTAGCGGCTGAGTGGCACTGTGCGGAACCTTTATGCGAGTTCTATGAATTTCCACAGGAATTGCATTTAGTGGAGTGGGTCCACTATAGCTAAAGGCCAATATAGGTACATCACCGCATGACCCTTTTAATTTAGTTGTGACTAAAATGTGATGATTCCTCACTTAGAGTAATAACGTCACTGTGTCATAAACAATCTCCCTCCCCTGTCTCTGTGTGTGGCGGTCGCCGAACAGGAAAGGGAGGGAGAAAAGTAACGCGAAAGCTAATTATTTAATTATCAGAGTGCCGGGCGGCCTGGCGGAGTGCGCCCAGATCAACCTCCGGTTGGGTGACAGACTCTGTGGAGGAATCTTCCCCACTGCAGCTGCCGGAGCCACAGTTGCAGCTATCGCCACAACCATCGTCATCCGCATGCGCTTGCTCATAAAGAAATGCCGCGCGCGATCCAAGGTTCGAACCGACGGAAAGCGCGAGGATCGCGATGACGAAAGTGGTGACCGGAATGAGCCACATCCAACCCTCCGCGCGGAAAGCTACGACGCCACCGAAAAGTAGCGATACTCCGCCTAGGGCCCAGAAGGGACCGGCGACCGCGTGGGCATTATCCCACGCTTCTCGCGACTTTCGGATTTCTTGTAAACGCAAGCCGATGTATTTATTGCCTGGCAACCGCTTGGTGGCGGCGAGTGCGCCCACCGCGATAAGGAAAACGGCAAGGACTAAAAATATGATTCCCACTGCGACCATATCCCTAGTTTAATCCTGCAACACCATATTGGAAATTAAGCTACGGGGCTTGTGTCTTAAATATAAGGCGGCTCGGGTAATATTCAATTTGGATCGATCGATAGATATTCGCTCGGTTTTGCACCTGCACCACGTTGTTTCTCCTTCCGCTGGACCGCACCCACGTGCGTTCTCGGACTGGGAACACCTAACCTGATTGTGATTGCATGAATCTCAAGAAAATAGCGGACTCTCTCCTTTTCCGCATCGTTCTCGCCATCGTGCTTGGCATCGTCGTTAGCCTTTTTGCGCCCGAATGGTTCGGTCGAGCCTTTGCCACGTTTAACGGGCTATTTGGTAACTTCCTCAATTTCTTCATTCCTGTCTTGATTTTTGCCCTTGTCGCCCCGGCGATCGCCGGTCTAGGCAAGGGCGCTGGAAAATGGTTGGGGGTTACGGCGGGCATCGCCTATGGCTCCACCATTCTTGCGGGGTTGATTGCCTATGGCTTGGCACAGTGGCTCTATCCCTCGATGTTGGCGGGCCAAACCCTAGTAACCAACGTGTCGGACGTGGACGAAGGCTCCCTCTCCCCTTATTTCGAGGTGGAGATGGCACCACCGTTTGAGGTGATGACGGCGCTATTGCTCTCCTTCTGCATTGGTGTCGCTATGACGACGGTGAAGTCCGATACGCTCTACACCGTCACTAAGGAACTGGAAAATGTGGTGGTTAAGGTCATTTGGGGATTCGTCATTCCCATTTTGCCGTTCTACATTTTCGGCATGTTCCTTGGCCTGGGTATGAATGGCAATATTGGAGATGTCCTCTCTGCCTTCGCGAAGGTACTGATCCTGGCAGTGGTTATGACGCTGGTGTACCTCGTGCTCCAGTACGTGGTTGCCGGTGCAATCGCAGGGAAGAACCCTTTTAAGGCGCTGCGGAATATGCTTCCGGCTTACTTCACGGCATTGGGCACGTCTTCTTCTGCGGCAACCATTCCGGTCTCCCTGGAGTCCAGCTTGCGCAACGGCATTTCGAAGCCGGTCGCGAGCTTCGTGATCCCGCTGTGCGCGACGATCCACCTGTCCGGCTCTATGATGAAGCTGACGCTTTACGCATTCGCCATTGTCTTTATGGCCAATATGGATATCAGCACTGGTACCGGCCTAGGCTTTATCTTCCTGTTGGGAATCATGATGATCGCCGCACCAGGTGTGCCGGGTGGTGCCGTTATGGTGGCCGTTGGTCTATTGGCGGACATGATGGGCTTTGATGACGGAATGGTGGCGTTGATGATCGCCGCTTATATCGCGATCGATTCCGTTGGTACCGCGGCAAACGTTACTGGCGATGGTGCCATCGCGATGGTCGTTGATAAGTTTGCCCGCGATAAGGTCGATACTCTCAATGAAGAAGAGGCAGAGACTGCGGCCTAGTTTCACGTGAAACAATTGAGCCCCCTGGCTTCCCCACCCAACAAATTTGGGAGGAAGCCAGGGGGCTTTTTGTGGCGCCACCGTTCGGACGCGCCCTATTTCTTGGTCGCTTCCTTCATCCCGGCGATGAATTCGGTCAGCTCCGCATGCAAGGCATTCGCATCATTGATCGTCCCGGCGGCACCGGTTTCACGTGAAACATGGCGGTCGATAATCTTGGTAATGGCGGAGCCGGTAATGGCGCCCGCAGCGTTTGCAGCGATGGCTTCGGCGACGTGCTGTGGCGAAGAAATACCGAAACCGAGCAGCACCGGTGGACCATCGAAGCGCTGAATGCTGGCAACCACCTCATCGAGGCCAGTGGTCTCAGATTCTTTCTCGGTTCCCGTCACGCCATCGCGGGAGATCGCGTAAATATATCCCTGTGAATGCTTGGCGACGCCGGCAAGCGTGCGTTCAGCGGCCCGCGCGGGTGCGATGAAGATGGGGTCGATTTCAGCTTCCTTTGCCGCGGCGATGAAAGGGGCGCCTTCGCGCACGGGGACATCGGGAAGCAAAATGCTATCGGCACCAGCTTCCGCGAACTCCGCATAGAATTGCTCCACCCCGCGGGCGAAGGCAACGTTGCCATAGATCAACATGCCGATGGGCAGATCAGGGAACTCCGTGCGAATCGTCCGCACCTGCTCCAAAGCACTATCAAGGGTTGCTCCCCCATCGAGGGCGCGGATATGGGAGGCCTGGATGGTTGGGCCATCCGCCACTGGATCGGAGAAGGGGACGCCGAGCTCCAGGGCGTCCGCCCCGGCGACGACTGCGGTGCGGATGATATCCAGGCTAGCCTCAGGAGTTGGATCGTCCAGCATGATGAAAGGTACAAACGCGCCTTCCTTCTTCTCACTCAACGCGGCAAAAAGTTTATCGTAACGGCTGCCCATGATTAGTTCTCCTTGAGTTGCAGTTCGGGCTGGGAATCCAGGGTGTGGCGGACATGGTCGATGTCCTTATCGCCCCGGCCGGAAAGTGATACGAGGATGGTGATGTCCTCGTCCTTGCGCTTCAGTGCATAGGCCAGGGCGTGGGAGGATTCGAGGGCGGGAATGATGCCCTCCTTTTTGGACAACAGTTGGAAGGCCTGTAGAGCCTCTGCATCTGTGATCCCCACATATTTAGCGCGACCGGTGGCGTGCAGGTGCGCGTGCTGTGGGCCCACGCCGGGGTAATCCAAGCCGGCGGAAATGGAATAGGATTCTTCCACCTGGCCGTCAGAATTGCGCATGAGGTAACTGCGCGCGCCGTGGAGGATGCCCACGGTGCCGTTGTTAATGGTGGCACCGTGTTCCCCGGAATCGAGGCCCGCGCCGCCTGGCTCAGCACCTACCAATTCCACTTCTTCTTCGTCGATGAAATCTGCGAACATGCCGATTGCGTTGGAACCGCCGCCCACACAGGCGACGACGAGATCGGGCAGGCTGCCCGTCTTCTCGAGGAGCTGCGCCTTGGCCTCGGTGGAGATGACGCGGTGGAATTCACGCACAATCGTGGGAAATGGGTGTGGGCCGGCGGCGGTGCCGAGTAGGTAGTGCGATTCATGGAAAGTAGCGGTCCAATCGCGCAGCGCCTCGTTGACGGCATCCTTCAACGTCCCGGAGCCGGTATCGACGGGGATGACCTTTGCGCCCATGAGTTCCATGCGGAAGACGTTGGGTTGCTGGCGCTGGACATCCTTGGCGCCCATGTAGACCACACACTCGAGATCGAGCAGCGCACAGGCCAAAGCGGTCGCCGTGCCGTGCTGGCCCGCGCCGGTCTCGGCGATGATTCGCTTCTTGCCCATGCGCTTAGCCAAAAGGGCTTGGCCAAGCACCTGGTTCGTCTTATGGGCCCCGCCGTGGACGAGGTCCTCGCGCTTCAAGAAAATCCGCGCATTGCCGCCGAGCTTCTTAACCTCGGTGACGGGGGTCGGACGGCCTAGGTAATCGCGCAGCAATCCGGCGAGTTCTTCGCGGAAGCTGGGATCATTCTGGGCATCGACAAAAGCCTGCTCCAATTGATCCAATGCGGGGATGAGGGATTCCGGAACGTATTGTCCGCCGAATTCCCCGAAGTATGCGGGAAGGAGTGTTTCACGTGAATCGGGCATGGTTAATCTTTCTTGTCAGGTTCATTGAATAATCGGATGGTGCGGAAGGCTTGAGAAATCAGGGCGGCGTCTTTGTCCCCGGGGTGTGTTTCTAATCCCGAGTTCAGGTCGAGCCCCGCTGTTCCCACTTGGAGCGCGCCATCCAGGTTGTCGAGGTTGAGGCCACCGGCCAACAAGCTGTGGGCTTTGATGTCGTCCGGGATTTCTGACCAATCAAAGCTGCGTCCGGTCCCTCCCCTACCCGAGTCGAGCACGAGGCGGTCAACCCGTCCGGCAAGCTGCGGCGCCATTTCTACCCACTGGGGGTTGGTCATATCGATGGCCCGCCAGACTAATTCTGCGTCGGTGTCCGCGAGGGCCGCGCGGGTACGGTCGATGAAAGCTAGCTCTCCATCCACGCTGCCTTGGAATGGGGCGTGCAACTGAATTCCGGACAGCCCACGGGTTGCCGCTATCTCTCGCAATTCGGCGGGGTCGTCGCTGCGGCTCACTGCTACGAAATCCAAGTCGGGTTCGGCGGCGATGATTTCCTCGGCGGTTTCACGTGAAACATTTCGCGGGGAATCTGGGGCGAAGATGAGCCCTCCGTAGCGGGCACCGGAGGCGCGGGCGGCTTGGGCGGTGGAGGCGGCGGTGAGTCCGCAGACCTTATTCGCACCGAAGAGCAGATCCCGGGCGGCGCGGTCGATGTCCTTGTGGGAGGTCAGTTGGGAGCCGACGAGGAAGGCGTTGGCGTGGGCGCCTAAACGTCGGACGGTGTGGTTATCGCGAATGCCGGATTCGGAAACGACCACTTTATTGTCAGGCACGTACCCGGCGAGTTGCTCGGTGCGGGAGAGATCGATGCTCAAGTCATGGAGGTTGCGGTTATTAATACCGATGATCTCCACCCCGAAGGACAGGGCGCGGTCCACCTCTTCCTTGGTGATGGCTTCAGTGAGAACGTCGAGCCCTAACTTATCTGCCAAAGCCTTCAGCTGCGCAAAGGTCTCATCATCCACGATGGACATCATGAGCAAAATTGCATCCGCGCCGTAGTAGCGCGCGGCATAAACCTGAATCGGATCGACGATGAAATCCTTGCACAATACCGGCAGGTGTGTGGACTGGGCCACGGTCTGGAGGTGATCGTAATCCCCGCCGAACCGCTCGGGCTCGCACAGTACGGAAATTGCATCCGCATAGCGGGAATAGATGCGCGCGATATCGCCGGGGCGGTAATCCTCGCGAATCATTCCGAGGGATGGCGACGCAGACTTGCACTCCATGATGAAGCGGTTAGTGCCATTGAGCGCGGCAAAAAGCGAACAACGGGACGGCTCAAGCCTGTCTACGTCTACGTGCGCGATGCGTTCGCGAATGCCGGCAAGGTTTGTGCGGCGCTGAGCCACAATCCCCTCGAGCACCGTCGGCAGTTTCTCTTCTGTCATTTCTTATCCCTAGTGTGGTTTCTTTAGTATTCGGCTTCCTCGTGGGTGCGCAGCCAGCGGTCCACGTCCCCGCTATCGATGAGCCCCTTGGCGTGCGCGACGCCCTCCGCAATCGTTGCCGCGGTGCCACCCAGATAAAACATCGCTCCAGCCGATGCCGCGACCGCATCATAGTGCGCCGGCTTACCCGAGCCATTAAAGATGGCGCGCACGTGCTCGGCATTATCTTGTCCGTCGCCGCCGGCGAGCTCACTGAGCTCATGCTTGGCGATGCCCAGCGCCTCCGGCGTTAGCTCATAGTGCGAAATTTCGCCGTCCTTTAGTTCCCAGACCTGTGTGGTGCCGTGGGTAGCGATTTCATCGGTACCCGCACCGTGGACGACGAGCGCCCGTGTGCGCCCCAGCTCCCGGAAAACTTCCGCGATCATGGGGCCTTGTGCTGGGTTGGCGATGCCCATGATCTGAAGCTCGGGGCGGCCCGGGGAGAGCAAGGGCCCCAAGGTATTGAAAATGGTGGAGACCCCGAGCGCCTTGCGCACCGGTTGCACGTGGGCCACGGCCGGGTTGTAGGCCGGAGCAAAGAGGAAGGTGAAGTTGGAGGCTTCGAACTGCCGGACGGCGCGATCCACGTCGAGGTCCAGCGGAATATTCAGTGCCTCAAGCACGTCGGCAGAACCGGACGTGGAGGAGACGGATCGATTGCCGTGCTTGACCATCCTCACTCCCCCAGCGGCGGCGACTAAGGAGGCGGCTGTCGTGATATTGATGGTATTCGCGCCATCGCCGCCCGTCCCCGCGGAGTCCATGAGTCCCTTTCCGGTAATGGGAAATGGGTGGCCAACTTTCAGGAACGCCTTGGCGGCGCCCGTAATATCCGCGAGGGTCTCGCCGCGGGTGCGGATATGTGTAAGCAGCGCGGAGATTTGAATATCGTCGTAATCGCCCACGGCAACTGGGGTGAAGACCTCGGTGGCCTCCTCCACGGTGGGCGCGGGATTATCCAGGAAGGCTTGCAGTGTTTTCAGCGGGCTCTGGTTCGTCATTAGTCTTTTAGCTCCATAGTGGGGTGAGTGGATAGTCGGTGAATGCAACGGTTCAGCATGTCTGGGCCACGAGGAGAAAGAATCGACTCTGGGTGGAATTGCATCCCCAGCGCCATGCCATCGTCCGTTTCGGCCGCCATCGCGATGGTGCCGATACCCGCCTTCGTCTCCGCGAGCACCCGCATGCCGGCCGGCACCTGCGTGCACCCCAAGGAGTGATACCGCGCCACCGGGACCTGGGTACCGGGGACGCCGGGCTGGGCGGGGTCGGCATCGGTGGCTAGGCCGGCGAAGACTGGGTGGGCGGTGCCGGCATCGGTAAGCGTCATGGGCATGGACTTACCGTGCACCGGCCCGCAGGGCCCTACCCCGCCCCCGTGGTATTCCAGTAGCGCCTGGAAACCTAGGCAGACGCCGAGGATGGGGATGGTGCCCAAGGTGGCATCGATAAGCTCCATCATGCAGCCAGCATCGCGCGGATGCCCAGGGCCCGGGGAAAGCACAATAATATCGGGCTCGGCTGCGAGCACCTCCGCGACGGAGACGCTGTTGCGGTAGACGGTGGTGCGGTAGCCGGCGAGGGTGTCGACGAGGTTATAGACAAAGGAATCGTGGTTATCGAGCAGAACCACATGCGGCGAATTCATCGCTGTACCTCCAGGGTGGCGTTGTGCGCGAGGGCAATGGCGTGGAGAACGGCATAGGCCTTGTGCAGGGTTTCATCGGCTTCGGATTGCGGGACGGAATCGTGCACCACCCCGGCACCGGCTTGAACAGCAGCCGTACTGCGGTGCACGAAGGCGGAGCGAATGACAATGCAGGTATCCATGGCGCCATCGCCGCGCAGGTACCCCACTGCGCCGCCGTAGGAGCCACGGCGTTTGTGTTCGGCTTGGCGGATGAGCTCGCTGGCGCGTAGCTTGGGCGCGCCGGTCAACGTTCCCATGTTCATGCAGGCGCGGTAGGCATCGAGGGCATCGAAGTCTTTGTGCAAGGTGGCGGTCACGCGGGAGACCAAGTGCATGACCCGCGAGTAGCGGTCTACTTGGAGCAAGTCTGCTACCCGCCGCGTGCCGGGTTCTGCTACGCGGGCGAGATCATTGCGGGCGAGATCTACCAGCATGGTGTGCTCGGCTAGCTCCTTGGTGTCCGTGCGCATTTCGAGTTCGTTGCGAATATCTAATTCATCATTGATGGTGCCGTCCGGGTTGAGCCCGCGGGGTCTGGTTCCGGCAATGGGATAGAGCTCAACCTGCCGCGTCTCTGGGTCAAACTTCAAATTGGACTCCGGTGATGCGCCGAAAAGCTCGTAATCTTCTCCCCGGAGATAGAACATATACGGCGAAGGATTGGTCTCACGGAGCTGGCGGTAGGCCGCGAAGGCATCGGGGCAGTCCACGGTGAATGCGCGGGCGGGGACAACTTGGTAAATATCGCCGGAATCAATATTGCCCTTGAGCCGCGTTACCTGTTCGCAAAACGCGGCATCGTCAATATCCGCGGTTGCAGTCAAGGTTCCCGCGGGCTGGTTGGGCGCTGGATTCTTTACCTCGGCCACGGGTGTCCCGGCGAGCGCATCGAGCGTGTCTTCCAAGCGGGCTCGGTCGATATCCCAGCCCTCTACGTGCGCCGTCTGCGTTAGGTGGTCCACCGCGAGGACGGTTTGGGCGACGAGGAATTCATAATCGGGAAACTTATTGGGCCCCTCGCCTACCTCAGGTAAGTTTTCAAAAGTGGCCAAATAGTCATAGGCAAACCCGCCGGCGACGAAGGGCAATAGGGGCGAGGAATAGGAATCATCGCGCTGCAGCGCGCGGAGGATATCCGCCGTCGATTCATCTAGGAGCCGTTGCCGTTCATCGGACTCGTTGGAGGGCGAGAACTCAAAAACAATTTCCGTGGTTTCACGTGAAACAATCCGGTCTGTAAAGCGCGATTGCAGCATGGTGATGAGCTGCTCCCCCGCTGGGCTGAGCGCCAGGACGCGAACCCGCTGGCCGGTGCAGGTGACTTTTGCCGCGGCATCAAGCACGGCCAAGCACGTGAGGCTCTTCTTGGTTTCAATATCAGCGCTTTCCAATAATAAGGAATCGCTCGATCGCGCCAAGCTATGAAATAGCGCTGAGGCATCCCGGCAATAGGCAATATCGCGGGTGGCGGTGTATGTCATTGCAGTGCCCTTTCAGGAGTAACTGAGGAACGGAGTGCGAGGGACCCGAGGTATCCGCGAGCAAAGGCACTGAAAACGCCGAAAGGCCCGCAGAATGCGAGCCTAAAAATGGGTTGCGAAGAAAGGCCCGCGAGTTACGCGCGCCACCACCAACGAGTAGTCATTTTCTTCATGGGCACTAGCCTAGCCTAAATTTCTATAGCGCGGAAGAAACAAGTGAAAAATATTCAATCGGTATCTAATAAGTGGTCTTCGCGTCCGTTAAGGGTAATGTGGTGCAGGTCTATATCTTCAAGAAAGGTGACGATAAGTGAGTATTAATATCGAAGAGGTAATTGCAAAGGTTCCCACCCAATTGCTTATCGGTGGTGAGTGGCGCGATTCCACCTCCGGTGAGACTTTTGACGTAGAAAACCCAGCGACGGGCGAGACGCTGACGACGCTGTCTTCCGCAAACTCGGATGATGCGATTGCTGCCCTCGACGCTGCCTGTGCCGTGCAGGATGAATGGGCACGCACCACACCGCGCGAGCGCGCGGAGATTCTGCGCCGAGCATTCGATCTAGTACAGGAGCGGGCGGATGAATTCGCAGCACTGATGACACTAGAGATGGGTAAGCCCTTCGCGGAAGCTAAGGGTGAGGTCACTTATGGCGGCGAGTTCCTGCGTTGGTTCAGTGAGGAAACGGTGCGCGATTACGGTCGCGCCGCGACCGTTCCAGAAGGCACGCTGCGGATGATCACTCGCCGCAAGCCGGTGGGTCCCTGCCTCTTGATCACCCCGTGGAACTTCCCGTTGGCCATGGCTACCCGCAAGGTCGCTCCCGCGGTGGCAGCAGGCTGCACGATGGTGCTCAAGCCGGCCAAGCTGACTCCCCTGACTGCGCAGTACTTTGCGCAGACCATGATCGATGCTGGGCTTCCAAAGGGCGTGCTTAACGTCGTTGCCGGTAAGTCTGCATCTGCAATTTCGGAGCCATTGCTTGCCGATGACCGCTTGCGCAAGCTTTCCTTCACTGGTTCTACCCCAGTGGGTCGGACCCTTTTGAAGGGCGCGGCCGATAATGTGCTGCGTACCTCCATGGAACTGGGCGGCAATGCCCCATTCATTGTCTTTGAGGACGCAGATATTGACCAAGCAGTCCAGGGTGCGATGGGCGCTAAGATGCGCAATATTGGCGAGGCCTGCACCGCGGCTAACCGCTTCTTGGTCCACGAGTCTGTTGCCGAGGAGTTCTCCGAGAAGCTCGTTGCGGAATTCGAGAAGCTCAATTTGGGCAATGGCATGGACGAAGGTGTTACCTGCGGTCCGCTCGTCGAGTCCAAGGCTTTGGAGAGCATTGCGGCACTGGTGGACGATGCTGCAGAAAAGGGCGCTACCATCGCCACCGGCGGTAAGCGCGGGGATGGCGCCGGCTACTTCTACGAGCCAACAGTGATTACCAATGTTTCACGTGAAACACGCGTCGCCCAGGAAGAGATCTTCGGCCCAGTCGCCCCGATTATCACCTTCAGCACCGAGGAAGAAGCGCTCGAGATCGCCAACGATACCGAGTACGGTTTGGCGTCTTACGTCTTTACCGAGAATTCCGACCGCCTGTGGCGCATCGCCGATGGCCTAGAGTTCGGCCTGATGGGCTTCAACGCCGGCGTTATCTCTAACGCCGCTGCCCCCTTCGGTGGCGTCAAGCAATCCGGAATGGGCCGCGAGGGTGGCGCGGAAGGTATCGAGGAATACACCTCCGTGCAGTACCTGGGCATCCGCGACCCTTATGCCAACGCTTAGGCCTTCAATCGGCAACGCAATCACTGTTTAGAGCGCGCTTATAACCGTGTTTGATTAAACATTTAAGTGCCAGCGGCGTATACTCACTCCCCGCATAATTGTGATTGCTTTCCTTCTCCCCGCACGCGGCCCTTTTGGGGCCGTGCGCGGTTGGGAGGATTTTTTATTTTTAATTGGAGTGAGTCTTGTCAACAACGAATTCAGCGGCTCAGCCGCCATTGGTTACACCCACGTTCCTGTTGGCGTGGGTGGCTAATTTTGGCCAGTTTCTTGTCTTCTACTTAACGGTAACGACCATGGCCCTGTATGCCGTCGAAAGCTTCGGGGCCTCCGATACCGTCAGCGGCTTTGCCTCTAGCGCCTTTGTTTTGGGTGCGACGTTCATGCGCATCTTCTCTGGCTGGTTGGTGGACCGCGTGGGGCAAAAGCGCGCCGCCCTGACCTCGCTGGCTTTTGTCAGTATCGTGACGGTGGGCTATTTCGTGGTCCATAACGTGGCCGTCCTCATCCTCGTGCGGCTGCTTCACGGCGCAGGCTATGCGTTGACCTCTACGGCGCTCATGGCCGTTGCGCAGTCCGTCATCCCCCAACAGCGCCGCGCGGAGGGCACCGGCTACTTCGCCCTCGGCACTACACTTGCCACCGCCTTTGGCCCGGCAGTGGGCTTGTTCTTGGCCAATAATATTGGCTACAACACCCTCTTTGGGGTCGCCCTGGGATCCAATATCGTCTCCCTCGTGCTGGCGCTCGTATTGCGCTACCCGGCGGAGCTCGATGAAGAAAAGCCCGCTTTCAAGCTGCGCAATGCCGTGCACCCCAACGTGGTGCCCATTGGTATTTTCATGCTCCTGGTGGGCATCGCCTACTCCGGCGTGGTCACCTATCTCAACGCCTATGCGCGCGAAGAGGACCTGGCCACCGGCGCCGGCCTCTTTTTCATCGGCTACGCCGTAGTCATGCTCATCATGCGCTTCTTCTTGGGCCGCATCCAGGACCACAAAGGCGATAATTCGGTCATGTACCTGGGCCTGGTGTCCTTCGCCATCGCCCTTATCATCATGGGCTTTCCCAGCAATGACGTCATGCTCGTGGTCGCGGGTGCATTTACGGGCATGGGATACGGCACGCTAAGCCCCGCCTGCCAGGCCATCTCGGTGCGCTCTGTATCGGCCGCACAGATAGGCGCGGGCATCTCCACGATGTTCCTCTTGATGGACTTCGGCATCGGCCTCGCCCCCTTCGGGCTTGGCCCCATCGTGAGTGCCACTGGCTTCGATACGATGTACCTCATCCTCGCCGGCCTCATCGTCGTCGCGGCGGTGTACTACTACATGGTGCACGGCCGCTACCCCAAGGCGAAGGCGCCCGTTATCAGCGCCGCAGAGGGCGCGCAGGCGGCCTAAAGCGGCACAGGTATTTGGCTCCGGGTTTATACCCGGAGCTTTTTTGCGTGCTGGGGCGGCAAGCACTTGGCATCGACCACGCGCCGAGCCAGTGCCCGGTCCCCCATCTTGGCCGCAAAAGCCATGCGCATGGTGATATCGTGCGCGGGAGCGGGGCCGCAGGTGATGGCATCTCCAGCAGAAATGCGCCCGGGCGAAATGACGCGGAAGTACACGCCGCAATCGCCGCGCGCGGTCCACCGCTTGAGCCAGCCCTTTTCCTGGACCCAGCCGGAAAAGGTTGCGCATGGCTGGCGGGGTACGGAGACCTCGAGCGTGGTCGTGCCGATGTGGAGGCGTTGGTTGATAAGCAGCGCAGAGAGATCAATGCCGCGCGTAGTGAGGTTTTCCCCAAAGGCCCCTGAATCCAGCGTGTGGCCCAGCGAATCCTCCCAATAATCCAGTTCCTCGCGGGCATAGGCATAGACCGCTTTGTCACTTCCACCGTGGTGCTCGCTATCGCCGATAGAATCGCCGCGCACGCCAGAGCCATCGCCGTAATTGGGGCCAGGTGCGGAAATATCGATGAAGTCTTGCGGGCGCTTGTCGATGCCCGAAAACTCATGCCTCCCGCTCGGATCCGGCCTGCGTACGGCGACGTTGGTGGAAATAACCTGCATATCAGTCACTGTAGTCGCGGGTAAGGGCCTCCGCAGTGAGAATATCCCGGTAAAACAGCTCAGGAGCCAGCGAGACCGCCTCCGCGAGCTGCGGGAGGGCATTATCTAGCGCGGAGGCCACGGCCGCATCCGTCAGCTTCCCATTGGCCACCCCACGTGCGGCGATGGCAAAGACATAAGAAATAAACGGCATCCAGGCAGAGCCGCCAAGATCAGTGTTTCCATCCCCAAAGGCGTCCAGGGCGAGCAGCGTGTGCAATACCGACTTATCTACGCCCAATTGCTGCAGCGTCACCCGCAATTGCAGCGCGGTAGTGCGCAGGTTGGACATGGTCCCCAGGCGGGTCAGCGCCAAGTCGTTATCGAAGCATTCGCGCAGCGCGGCGATGCGGTGGGCGTCATCGCACAGCTGCGCGCTGTCAGTAGCGGGCGTTGGGGCCTCGCCGGTGGCGCTCATGAGCAGCATAGGGCGGGTGACATCGTCTACTCCCGTGGTGGCCGTCCGCCACAGCGAGGGGGAACCGGAGTGTTCCACGTGGGCCTGGTTGGCATCGGCAAGCGCGGTGAGCACGGAAGAAGGTTCCGCGGCCTCTTTCCCATCGCTACTAAAGGAACGGGTAATCAGGCCCGTGCGCACCAACGCGCGCATGCGCTGGCCGCGCTCGAAGTCCACCTGCATGAGCGCATCAAGGCTGGCGCGCGGATCGGCCTCGATGTTCTTGATAACGCCCTCGAAGGTCTCCTTGGCCTTGGGAGCGAGGCGGCGCAGGGCGGCATAGTTCTCCCACGTGCCGGCGGTATTCTCGCTCTCGCCGTCGTGGAAGATGATAAGCGAGCTTGCCGGTGGGTACTGCGGGGCGGCGAGATCGCTGGCCGGTTCATCCTCGCGGAAGTCCACGATGAGATCGCCAGCCTCGTGCAATTCCTCCGGTAGCTCGAAGCCCTCCTCCACCGGCTCCAAGGGCAGCGGCTCGCTGGCGGGGTTGCCAAGCGGCCACGCCCAGGCCAAAAGCTCCACTTCTTCTTCGTGGGTTTGCTCGGGTATCAAGATGCCATCTTCGATGGTGGCGCGGGCGACCAGCGGCGCCTTGCGCACCGTGGCGATGGCGGCATAGATCAGATCGTTTGCCGCGGTTGCCTCGTATTCCATCACGCGGCGGTCCATGCTGCGCTTGAGGTGCGCCGCGCGCTCCTTATCCGGCAGGCCCTCCAAATACTCCTCATAGGACAGTGTGGACCACAGGAGGTAGAGCTCCAGCGAGGACTTCTTGGTCAGCGCGGCCTTGAGGGCGCGATTCGGCACGGAGAGCGTGGTCGTCGCCTCCGTCGAACCATTGGCGGTCACAAGATCCCGGATCTTCTGGTTCTTATCAATGACCACGAATTTCGACAGGGGTAGCGGCTCCGGCGAGTGCACCGTAAACAGCGCATCCGCATCCAGCTGATCCGCCAGGATGACCTGCTTATCCATATAATCCACGGGCTCGGCCGCGGTGCGCTTCACGCGCGTGCGGATGGTCGCCGGAATGACCTCAAAGGTCAGCTCGTAGCCGGCCTCGCTGCTGATGGTTTCCTCGCGCACCGATTCGTCTTCGCCAAATACGCGTTGGCCCTTCTCCATGTGAATGGGCTTATCGGGGGACGAGGCCAAGGCATAGCTAAACGGCGAGAGGTTACCCAGGGCGTCGATGAAGCGGAAGTTGGTGCCGCGGGGCCCCTCGTTCTTGGAGCGCATGTGGAGGGTTTCGGCAAAGTTGAGATAGTGGACATCGACAAGCTCCTCGCCCTTGTACAGGCTAAAGCGATACCGGCCCACCCAAGGGTCTTCGAAGACGTCACCGGGTAGGACTTCATGGATTCCCTCCGGCAGCTCATCTTCTAAGATTTCTTCTTCTTCCCCACCGATGGGGACATAGGTCAGCTGCAGGTGAAGTGGGGTATTGACCAAGAGGCGCGGGGATTTCGTGTACACCAGCTCGCCGTCCAGCCCGCGCGCGTTGGGCAGGGACTTGACCGCCATATCCCAGGAAAAATCCGCGCTCTCCGCAACGGTGATGGTGGCCTTGTCTTGGCGCGGCACAGCGATGGAGAAGGAATCTTCTGCCGCTACCTCAAGGATGGACCAGCCTTCCCACGCGCCATGCGGGCGCGGCTGGTTCTCCGGGGCAGGTGTTAGCTGCGTGCCGTTCGGCGCGATGAAGGTATACGCGCCCTGCGGGATGGGCTGCGTGCTATCGACGGGCCGGTGCGCGGAATCGAGCAGCAGGCCGCCATTGGCAATACCCGCAAACTCCAGCGTTTGTTCCGCAAACGTTACGGCAAGGTGGATAAAGGCCTGCGGCATGGACACCCACAGGCCAGGTTCCTCACTGGCGACGTAATAAAACTTGCGGCTGACCTCCGTGCCATCCAGCAACTGCGTGGTCACGGTCCATTGGGGGTCTTCCGGTTCATAGGCCGCGCTCACGGCTGGCAGGTAAAGCTCTAAAGTATCGGTATCCGGCGCGAGGCGAAGATGCGGAACCCCCTGAAAAACCGCCGCGTCTAGAAAAGATGATAGCTGGCTACGAAACTTCTCCTGGCTCATTTACACCAGCCTAGATCATTTTTGAAAAGATGTGGATTCTGCAGGCAGGGGGCAAAAAGAAGGCTTTCACCACCGAGGGTGATGAAAGCCTTTGCGCGCGATTGATCGCGTGGACTAGTGGAAGAAGTTCCGCCAAGCATTCGGGTTGATGGTGATGATGCCCAGCTTTGCGCCAAGAAGGCAATGGCCCCGATGGCTAGAGAGGCGATACCGGCACCCGCGATGCCGGCGAGGAGCCCGCTCTTGGAGGAGCCGTCACCGCCGTTGTCATTGTTGCCGGGGCTGATCGGATGCAGAATCGTCTGCCTGCTCGTTTCCGCCCTGGTCATCATGCTTTATCCACCATTCATTCAAGGTGAGCTTGGCCAAGGTGGTGTTATCGATGTAGTCACCGCGCACGGGGTCGGTGTGGGTGGCCTTCGCGCGAAGGGCCTCAGAGCCAGCACCCTTGAAGAAGAATGGGACGAGCTGATTGGTGTGCTGCGTGGAGTACCACTGGTGACCAGAGGGCAGGGTGTTGCCACCGCCACCATTCATGGAGTTGAACTTGCCGTCTGAGCGCTCATTGGCGCCGGAGAGGTATCCCGTTTCGTGGTCAGCGGTAACGACCAGCAGGGTCTCGTCCCAGGAGGAGTTTTCTTCTACCCAGTCGATGGCGGCATCGACGGACTTATTGAAGTCCTGTACCTCTTCGATATCGCGGGCGGATTCGTTGCCGTGGCCGCTCCAGTCGATGGCACCGCCTTCGATCATGACGTGGAAGCCCTCGTCATTTTGGCCCAGTGCGTTGAGGGCGCCGGTGGTCATGGTGGGAAGATCCACGACTTCGTTGAAGGGAATGTCAAAAGGTTCCGCGGACTCGCCGGTGCGCCCCTGCTGCAAGGTAGAGGCCACAGGGGCCAGGCCGAAGTACTTCTCCCCCGCGGCGACATCGCCTTGGGCCAAAGCCTCAAATTGCTCCTTGGTTTCTGCGTAGTTCCAGTCGGACTCGCCGGACGATAGCTTGTTGTAGACCTCTTCAGATAGGTACTTGTACTTGGCCTCATCCTTCTTCTTATTGTCATCGTCGTAGAACGGGTGGCCGGCACCCATGATGACATCGAGATCAGAGTTGAACATCTCATCCGCAATCTCCAGGTAGTTACCGCGGGAAATGTTGTGTGCCGCCCAGGCAGCCGGGGTGGCGTGGCTAAACGGCACGGAGGAGACCACGCCGGCGGACTTTCCGGCCTTCTTGGCGCGCTCGGAGGTGTTTTCCTGCTCGTGGCCGTAATCGTTCACGCCCAGCTTGCCGTTATCGGTCTTCACGCCGGTGAACATGGCGGTGCCGGCGGCAGAGGAATCGGTGTATCCCTTATCCACGTACTCGTGGGTTGCCCACGCCTTTTGTGGGTCATAGGAAGAGTTATTTGGGTAAGTGGTCATGGACAGGCGGTTGAAGTCTTCGAAGCGCTGCACGGATTCGCCATCGAGTTCTTCTGGTCCTTCGGCGCTAAATGCGCCATCGACCAGGTACTTGGACTGGCCGGTTTCGTAGAGGTTATTAAACGCCACGTGGCCGTAGCCCATGCCATCACCAATCATGTAGATGATGTTCTTTGGGCCCTGGGATTCGGCGGCGGTGGCTGGAGCAATTGCGCCAGCGGTAGCTACGGTCGTGGCTACGGCAGCGGCGCCAATGCGGAGAGAAGTGCGCATGAATTGTTTTTTATGGAGGTGAGAGACGAAGAGATGGTGGCCCTGCAAACAAGAGAGAAATCACCCAGACATGGCTGGGTGCAAAGCCTTGAGTTGAAGATAAAGGCGCGATTCAACCACGAAAGGAACTGCGCGTTAATAGTTCCTAAACACTGCCGGAACATCCCGTAGCGCGCCTTACTCTTTGCCCCACTCCCCCGCACTCACCGCAGGAGTCGTGTCAAGGAATTTCGCCTGGCTACCGGTACGGCGCCGAATTAGTGAAGCAAAACCCACCTCTGCCTACCCCGCGCCGGGTTGGGGCTATTACACTGTGTGTTTATGACTAAACCGAGCGATTCCACGTCGTACCGCTACACCCCTGAGCTGGCGAACCAGATCGAAAAGACTTGGCAGCAGTATTGGAAGGACCACGAGACCTTTAACGCGCCGAACCCAGTCGGTTCGCTAGCCACGGGTGCGGGCGAGCTGCCCAAGGAAAAGCTCAACGTGCAGGACATGTTCCCCTACCCTTCCGGTGCGGGCCTGCACGTGGGGCACCCGTTTGGTTATATCGCCACCGATACCTATGCCCGCTATAACCGCATGCTGGGCAAGAACGTGCTGCACACCATGGGCTACGATGCCTTCGGCTTGCCGGCCGAGCAGTACGCCATCCAGACCGGTACGCACCCGCGGACCACCACGATGGCCAATATCGACAACATGCGCCGCCAGCTGGGCATGCTGGGCTTGGGCCACGATCCGCGGCGCTCGGTGGAATCCACGGATCCTGAGTTCTTTAAGTGGACCCAGTGGATCTTCCTGCAGATTTATAACTCCTGGTTCGATGAAGAGCAGCAAAAGGCTCGCCCCATTGCTGAGCTCATCAAGGAATTAGAGGCCAATAAGCGCACCACCAAGGACGGGCGCTACTACGAGGATTTGTCCCCGCAGGAAAAAGCCCAGGCAGTCGATGAGTTCCGCCTGGTCTACCTGTCCAATTCCACGGTGAATTGGTGCCCGGGCTTGGGTACCGTCTTGGCCAACGAGGAAGTCACCGCGGAGGGCAAGTCTGAGCGCGGCAACTTCCCGGTCTTCCGCAAGAACCTGTCCCAGTGGATGATGCGCATTACCGCGTATTCGGATCGTTTGCTCGATGATCTGGAGCTGCTGGATTGGCCGGAGAAGGTTAAGTCCATGCAGCGCAATTGGATTGGCCGTTCCCGCGGCGCGGAGGTAACTTTCCCCGCGGAAGGCTACGGCATCGACGTGTTTACCACGCGCCCAGATACGCTCTTTGGCGCGGAGTACGTGGTTTTGGCGCCGGAGCATGAGCTTGTCGATGCCCTCTTGTCCCCCATCCCTTACGACGATGACGTGGACGAGCGCTGGACCTACGGCAACGATGACCCGAAGGAAGCCGTCGAGTCCTACCGCGCGGATATCGCGGCGAAGTCGGACCTGGAGCGCCAGGAAAATAAGGAAAAGACCGGTGTATTCCTGGGCACCTATGCCACCAATCCGGTCAATGGCAAGCAGATCCCGATTTTCATCGCGGACTACGTGTTGACCGGCTACGGTACCGGCGCCATTATGGCGGTGCCCGCGCACGATACGCGTGACTATGCGTTTGCCCAGGCCTTTGGGCTGCCGATTACGGAGGTTGTCTCCGGCGGCAATATCGAAGAAGAAGCCTGGACCGAGGACGGCGCATTGGTGAACTCCGCCAACGATAGGGGCCTGGATCTCAATGGCCTGAATAAGGCGGAGGCCATCGCCCAGGCCATCGAATGGCTGGAAAAGGACGGCTCCGGTCGCGGCAAGATTCAGTACAAGCTGCGCGACTGGCTCTTCGCTCGCCAGCGCTACTGGGGCGAGCCCTTCCCCATCGTCTATGACAAGGATGGCATGGCCCACCCGTTGCCAGAGTCGATGCTGCCGGTTGAGCTGCCCGAGGTGGAAGACTACAAGCCGGCCTCCTTCGATCCAGAAGATAAGGACTCGGAGCCACAGCCGCCGTTGGCCAAGGTCCGCGACTGGGTAGAGGTAGAGCTGGACTTGGGCGATGGCCCGCAGACCTACTACCGCGATACCAACGTTATGCCCCAGTGGGCGGGTTCTTCCTGGTACCAGCTGCGCTATATCGATCCCCGCAATAGCGAGGCCTTCTGCGATATTGAAAACGAGCGCTACTGGACCGGCCCGCGCCCAGATGAGCACGGTGCGAACGATCCGGGCGGTGTAGATCTGTACGTCGGCGGCGTCGAGCACGCCGTGTTGCACCTGCTCTACGCCCGCTTCTGGCACAAGGCGCTTTTTGACCTGGGCTTTGTCAGCTCGCAGGAGCCGTATCGCCGCCTGTACAACCAGGGCTATATTCAGGCCTACGCCTACACCGATTCCCGCGGTGTGTATGTCCCTGCTGCAGAGGTAGAGGAAAAGGACGGCAAGTTCTACTACAACGGCGAGGAGGTCAACCAGGAGTACGGCAAGATGGGCAAGTCCCTGAAAAACGCCGTGGCCCCGGATGATATCTGCCGCGACTTCGGTGCCGATACCCTGCGCGTGTACGAAATGTCCATGGGTCCGTTGGATACCTCCCGCCCGTGGGCGACCAAGGACGTCGTCGGTTCGCAGCGCTTCCTGCAGCGCCTGTGGCGCCTGGCCATCAATGAGGACACCGGTGAATTGGCTACTACCGATGCCGAGCTCACCCAGGATGACCTAAAACAGCTGCACCGCACCATTGCTGGCGTGCGCGATGATTACGAGAACCTGCGCCTGAACACGGTCGTGGCCAAGCTCATCGAGTACGTCAACTATCTGACCAAGACCTACCGCACCGAGGCTCCGCGCGCGGCGGTGGAGCCCATCGCGCAGCTGGTCTCTCCCATCGCCCCGCACATTGCGGAGGAACTGTGGCAGCGCTTTGGCCACGATGAGACCATCACCTACGAGCCACTCCCCTCTTTTGAGGAGAAATACCTGGTAGATGATGAGATTCAGGTGCCAGTCCAGATCAACGGCAAGGTTAAGTCCCGCATCAACGTCGCGGTCGATGCTGACCAAGACACCGTATTCGAGGCTGCTTTTGCCGATGCCAAGGTGGCTGACCTTACCTCCGGCAAGAACGTGGTGAAGAAGATCTACGTTCCCGGCCGGATGGTGAACCTGGTGGTTAAGTAACCAATGAGCGTGGACGTCTCGGGCCTTTCGCCATCCAATCAGGACTACCTCAAGGCCCTGTTTAAGCTGGGCGAATGGCACGACGACCCCGTGACGGTAAAGATGCTCGCCCAGCACATAGGCGTACGGCTCTCCAGCGCGTCTGATGCGGTGCGGAGGCTCGAGAAAAAGGGCCTCGTCACCCATATGCCGTATGGCGCCATCGGGCTGAGTACCGAGGGGCGTGCCTTTGCCCTCGCCATGGTGCGGCGGCACCGCCTCATCGAAACCTTCCTGGTGGAATCCCTGCACTACCGCTGGGACCAGGTCCACGCGGAAGCCGAGCAATTGGAGCACTGCGTCTCCGATTTCTTCCTAGAGCGCATAGACGCTGAGCTGGGATTTCCGCGCCGCGATCCGCATGGAGACCCCATCCCCAGCGCCGCGGGCGACTACCCCGCGGACTATGCCGCGACCCCGGCATCCGAGCCAGGGGATCTGCGCAAACTCAGCGATCTGGAGCCCGGTGAGGCGGGCATAGTCGATCGCATTAGTGATGTGGACGCCGATCTGCTGCGCTTTTTTAGCGAGAATAACCTGACCATCGGCGCTGCCGTGAGCGTGCAAGGCAGCCAGCCGTATTCCGGCGGAATGGCCGTGCGCGTAGAGGGCAACCAGAACGAGCATGCCCAGAATGAAGATGCCGCGGCTTTCTCCCTGAGCTCCCAGGCAGCCCGCGCCGTGTGGGTGCGCATATAACTTTCCTGCCCCTTCCCTTCTGAAGGGAGGGGTATTTGCGCATGTCAATAGTGGTTAGTTGCGACGTAGTTAAAAGTACGTTAGATCTGTAGTTGTAGCAGAAAGTGCGCTTCGGCGCAGCCACTAAGGAGCGAGATGACTAAAGCCTCGACGCCACCCTGCGGCATTAATACCGCCGCTAATCTTGTGTATTTTTCTTCGGTCAGTGAAAATACCCACCGTTTCGTCCACAAGCTGGGGTTTCCAGCGGCACGCATCCCTCTGCGTCCGAAGCGTGAAGGAATGCTCTATGTCACCGAGCCTTTTGTGCTCATCGTCCCCACCTACGGCGGCGGCAATATCAAGGCGGCAATTCCGGTGCAGGTGCGCCAATTCCTCAACGTTCCGGAAAACCGTGCACTCTTGCGCGGCGTCATTACCTCAGGAAATACCAATTTTGGCGAGGCCTTTTGCTGCGCTGGGCCACAAATCGCCCGAAAGTGCGGGGTGCCAGAGCTCTACCGCTTTGAGCTGCTCGGTACTGACCGCGATGTTGCCCGCGTACGGGAGGGTTTGCAGGACTTCTTTGCGCACCACCTCTCCCCCACCGCACACGAGTCCACCGCACACGCGTCCATTCCCTGATGTCTAAGGACGCCTAAGAAAAAGAAACGAGAAAACATCGATGAAATATCAAGAGCTCATTGAGCGATCCCAAACCCCGCCGCATTTTCGCCACGATGCTTCCACCCCGTTACGCCCGGTGAATTGGAATCGCATCTGGGATGACAAGGACCTGGAGGTGTGGAACCGCCTGACCTCGAATTTCTGGTTGCCGGAAAAGGTCCCGCTCTCCAATGACCGCAATGACTGGTCGCGCATGGATCCAGCCGAACGCGATCTCACCATTCGCGTTTTTACCGGCCTGACGCTACTGGATACCGTGCAGGCCACCGTGGGAGAAATCAGCCAGATTCAAGATGCCCGGACTGAGCATGAGGAGGCCGTTTATACCAATATCGCCTTCATGCAGGCGGTACACGCGCGGAGCTATTCCTCAATCTTTTCTACCCTGGCCAGCACCGAAGAGATTGAGAAATCCTATGCGTGGGCCGTGGATAACCCAGTGCTGCAACAGCGCGCGACCAGTGTCATGGTGCATTACTATGGCGATGACCCACTAAAGCGCAAGGTTGCCTCGACCCTCTTGTCCTCCTTGCTGCTTTACGCCGGCTTCTATCTTCCGCTGCACTTTAGCGTGCACGGAAAGCTGACCAATACGGCAGACATGATCAGGCTCATCCTGCGGGATAAGGCGGTCCACGGCTACTACTCCGGATATAAGTTCCAGCGGGGATTGGATCACGCCACGGAAGCTCGCCGCGAGGACATGCGGGAATTTACCTTTGACTTGGTGCGCGAGCTCTATGACCTGGAGATGCGCTATTCCGGCGAGCTCTATGAACCGTACGGGCTTATGGATGATGTCGCGACGTTCGTGCGCTACAACGCCAATAAAGCCTTGATGAATTTGGGCTATCCCAACCTCTTCCCGTACGAGGAATGTCAGGTCAACCCAAAAATCCTCGCGGCACTCACGCCAGGTTCGGATGAAAACCACGATTTCTTTTCGGGTTCGGGGTCCTCTTATATCATCGGCAAAGCTGTAGAGACCTCCGATGCCGACTGGGATTTCTAAAACCACTAAGTCTCCACACGAAAGGACACATATCATGAAACTTCTTGTACTCGTCGGCAGCCTGCGGCGGGAAAGCATTGCGAAAAAGATCGCCAACCATGCCATGGAACTGGTCCCCGAGCACGTTGAGTGCCAGCGCTACGACCTGCGTGACCTCCCGCTCTATGATTTCGACTACGACGATCCTGGCGTGGCGGATAAACCCACGCCGGAAGCGTACACCGATTTCCGCAATGCAATTAAGGATGCGGACGCGATTTTGTTCGTCACCAGCGAAAACAACCGGACCATCCCGGCGTGCTTAAAAAATGCCATCGATATCGGATCCAAACCCAATTCCGATGTGTCCTGGAAGAATAAGCCAGCTGGCATCATTAGCCACTCCGTGGGCCGCATGGGTGGGTATTCCTCCCACAAGAACGTCCGCCTAGCACTGTCCTACTTCGACATGCCGATGCCCGGTCAGCCCGAGGTATTCTTGGGCAATTCACCCCAGCTCATTGGTGAAGACGGAAAGATCGAGCCGTCCAGCACCATCGAGTTTGTAAAGGACTACCTCGAGCGCCTTGTAGCCTTGGTACCTGCGGCTCCGCAACAGTAGGAGCTACCTTCTCCAATCAGCGAGGCGGTTAATCCCAGTACTCCGTGGCGCATAGCGCGATGCCGTGCGCCCGGATTCCCTGTCCCGCTTCAACTGGGGCATCAACAATGAGCGGGAGTCCGTCGATTTCGCTTACCCAGAACTCCCCTCCCCCAAATTCATTGGTCTTTTTCTCGACATTATTCACGGTGCCAGCTAGCTCGACCTGCGGGTTGAGCAGGCTGGGCTTGTAGTTTTGATAGAACCGTTCCGTCGCTGGGGATTGCAGCGAGAACTCCGCCGGTTCCGTTAATTCATAGTCCAACGCAACGACTGCGGGTCGCACCCGGCCGCGCAGTTTTTCACCGCCCACGGGGTTGCCGGTGGGAAGCGTGAAGGGGGCATCGCTAAGCACCGCCCACCGGAGATCCTCCATTTCCAGGATGCCAATAAATGGCATGGCGCGATATAGCGTTGCCTCCACGTCTTCCCCGCCTCGGAATGACGGCAAGACGGTCCACTCCCCCTCGTACTCCATCGCCGTGACGGCGATCCCGGAGGGGTCCGCATAGTAGAGCACTTGATCAAAAGCCGGTGCGTCCCACAGGGTCCGCTCCGTGGGAAGCTCCGCGATGAGTTCCTCCGTGTCCAGGAAGTCGAATCCGCAGGCGCTAAAAAGTTTATCCATGTCCGCCATCATAGACAGCCGCCTACCCGACGGGGGTCGCAGCCGGCTCGAAATCCGGCCGATAGATACTTATTAAGTCCTAATGATAGATAGTATCCAGCAAACGTCAGGACCAATAAATAGATTATGAAAAGCAAAGTATATGGGTTTAAATTGGCAAAAATATGGCCATTATGAATGATTGGAAGTCCAAATCCCACGCCCTAATAAATGGTGGGGGTTGATGGATCAACCGCTCTACTCAATTCTCGGTTGAGTAATCAACTGTGCAGTATATAATGCTATTTAAGTCAAAGCCAAAGGGGGAAACTGTGCGCCCAGAAGAAAGTGCGGCGTGGGCGGACTTTGTAGCGATGCAGCGCGAGCTGCATAGGGAGTTGGCCAACGCACTGCACGCAGCCGCAAATGTGAGTGAGGCTGACTATGCGGTGCTGGCCGTTCTGCAGCGCCGCCGTGGGCAGAGCACCCGCCCGCATGAGCTGGCTGTGGAACTTGGGTGGGAGAAATCGCGGCTGCACCGACAGCTTGTCCGGATGGAGCGGCGCGATTTGGTTTCAAGGCGGCACGCGGAGGAGCTAGGACCCCGGGCTATTTAAGCCACAGTGACGAAAATAGGTGAGGAAGTATTTGCCGCAGCCTTGAACAGTCATACCGCGAAAGTGGAGGAAAAGGTGGTTTCCGTCCTGACGGAAGAGGAGCTGCGGCAGTTGGGGTCTATCTCGAGAAAAATCACGCGGCACTTGGCGGGCGATGCCTAGGATCCAAGAGCCCCGGCGCACAGAAAAGGCACCCCGCCAGGAGTGACGGGGTGCCTTTGTGGCTGTAGGCCCTAAAGGGCTTAGGCCTTAGGAAATCTTCAGCACCGTGCGGCCGTGGTGGCTGCCGTTGATGAGCGATTGTGCTTCCTCCACCGCATCTTCCAGTGGAAGGGTATTGGTCAAGGACTCCAAGATGGACAAGTCCAAGGTGCGGGCGAGGAGCTGCCAAGCATTCTGGCGATAGTGCAGTGGGGCATCGACGGAGTTCACGCCAGCCAGGTGCACGTTGCGCAGGATGAAGGGCATCACGGTGGCGGGCAGGTCAGGGCCGCTTGCCATACCGGTAGCGGCAACGGTGCCGCCCCACTTGGTACGGGCCAAGACGTTTGCCAGCTCCTGGGAGCCGGAGGTATCCACGGCGCCGGCGTAGATGGCCTTTTGCAGGGGCTTGCCCGGTTCGGTGAATTCGGCGCGATCGATGATCTCGTGCGCGCCGAGCTCGTGGAGGTAGTTGGCGTAATCGTCGGGGCGGCCGGTCATGGCGTGGACCTCGTAGCCGGCATTGCGCAGAAGGTTGACGGCGATGGAGCCGACGCCGCCGGTGGCGCCGGTGACGAGGACGGGGCCCTCGGGAAGCCCGCGCAGCGAGTTAACGCACAGCGCCGCGGTGTAACCGGCGGTACCGACGGCAGCGGCCTGTTCCGCGGTGAAATCTGCTGGCAGGGCAACGGTGGCGCGAGAATTGACGCGCTGCTTTGGGGTGTAGCCGCCGTGGCGGAATTCGCCAAGGCCATCGCCGAAGGAGGCAACGAGGGTGCCCACCGGCAGGCGCTGCACGTTGGACTCGGATACAGTGCCGACCACGTCGATACCGGGCACCAGCGGGTTGGTGCGGACGACGCCGGGATCGCCGGTAATCGCCATCGCGTCCTTGTAGTTCAGCGAGGAATAAGAGACGTCAACGGTCAGGTCACCCTCGCCGAGGAATTCCCCTTCCTCAAAAGAGGTGGTGACGGATTTGTCTTCGTTACGGGTAACAAGTAGCGTGCTCATGCTCACCATGATACGTGAATTGTGATGCAACCATTTTTGGGCGGCTAAAGGTCGGGGGAGCAGAGCTTGGCGATGTCCCCCGCGGTCTGCTTGGCAAAGGGGCTCACCCCGGTAATGGTTGCGGAACCGGGGCCGGTCCAGGTTCCGTAGCCGACGAGGAACAGGCCTTCGACGGTGGGGGTGCGGCCATCGAGAAGCGCGCGGAAAGGCCCCAGCGCCGGGCGGAACCCGGTGCACCAGATGAGGTGATCTGCCTTCACCTCATCGAGGTTAGAGAACATGGGGGAGGCCTCGAGCAAGCCCTCATCGCGGGCGCGTTTGACGGGAGGAACGACGACAATATCGCCCAAGTTGGTATCCGCGCCGGGATCGGGCTCGCCCCGCATCATGGCGTTGAGGCGGGCGCGGTTGCGCTGGAAAAGCACGCGGCCGTCAACGTCATCGGGCATCCACCGCGGCGGATTTGCCGTAAACCAAGTGGCCTCTACGCCGGAGAGCACGAGCTCTGCGGCAATCTGCGCCCCGGAATTGCCCGCCCCAACAACGGCGACGGACTCACCGCGGAAGGGATCGGGGCCGGGGTAGACCGCCGAGTGCCATTGCCGCCCGGCAAAGGAACCGGGGTAGTAGGGGATAAACGGCGAGGACCACGTGCCCGTGGCTGCCACCACCGTGCGCGCGGTGAGGTGTTCGTCATCGGTGGTGACATGAAAGTTCTCGCCATCGTGGGTGACTTCCTGGACCCACACCGGCCGGCGTACGGGAAGGTCATAGCGCTGCTCGTAGCGGGCGAAGTAATCGATGACGTGGCTGGCGGGCGGGAAACCCTCGTGGTGGGGCATCGGCCAGCCGGGCAGGTTGGAGGAGGCGCTATTGCTAAATAGCGTGAGCGACGGCCACGCGTGGCGCCAGGCCGCGCCGGGGGAGGGCTCGGCATCGAGGATCTGGAAGTCGAGCCCCTTCTTGCGCAGGTAATAGCTGGTGGCCAGGCCGGCTTGCCCGCCGCCGATAACGATGCAATCGAGCATTAAATGAGCTTTCTTTCGCGGGCTACGGTCACCGCGGCCGTGCGGGTGTCCACGCCCAGCTTCTGATAGATGTGAATGAGGTGCGTCTTCACGGTGGCCTCAGAAATAAAGAGTTGGTTGGCTAGTTCCTTATTGGAAGAGCCGGTCGCGAGGGCGCGGAGGATCTCCAGCTCGCGCGTGGACAGGGACTGCTCGGGCTGGCCCACGCGCTGCGCCAGGAGGTTGACCACCTCTGGGGCGAGGGTGCGCCGGCGCGCGGCGGTATTGAGCACCGCTTCGTGCAGCTCTTCCTCGGGTGAATCCTTGAGCAGGTATCCCATCGCGCCGGCCTCAACTGCGGCCAGGATATCGGCCTGGGTGTCATAGGTGGTGAGGATGAGCACGGGTGGGCCGCCGGCCTCGGTCAGCTTTTTGGTGGCGGTGATGCCATCGACGCCCGGCATCTGGATATCGCAGACCACGACGTCGACCTCGGGGGCGTCATCGGCACAGAGCTTGTCCACGTCCGCGCCATTATCGCCTTCCATGACCACCCGGACATCGGCAAACGTATTGAGTATCGCGCGCAGCCCGGCGCGGACGACGGGGTGGTCATCGATAAGCATGACATTAACCATGGGGCTGCTCCTTGAGGGGGATTCTAATGGCAAGGGCGGTGCCATCGCCGGATTCGAGGCTCAGGGAGCCACCGACGCTCTCCACGCGCTGGGACAATCCTTGCAAGCCAAAGCCGCTATCGCCGCCGTGGCGCGGGGGCTCAACTACACCGTGCCCATTATCCACGACGTCCAGGGTGACTGCATCCTCAAAAAGGCCCAGGGTGACCACCGCGCGGGAGGCGTGCGCGTGCTTGATCACGTTATTAAGGCCCTCCTGCGCGGCGCGCACGACCACTTGCTTGATATCGCTGGGAACGCTGCCGCTACCGGAAACGACGAGGTCGAAGGTGGTGTCCTCGCCCAAAGCCTCCGCGCGTCGGCGCATCTGCGACAGGATGGAATCCAGCTGGGTTTCTAGGCGCTCATCGGGACCGGCGAGCTCGCGGACGAAGCGACGGGCCTCGGCCAAGTTCTCACCAGCGGTGTCCTCGATGACGGCGAGCTGCTCGTCCTTGGTCTCTAGATCATCGGTCGTGCGGGCGGCGCGGGATAGCAACAGGATGGAGCTCAACCCTTGGGCCACGGTGTCATGGATATCCCGGGAGAGGCGCTCGCGCTCTTCTAGGCGCCCGGCCTGGTGCTCGCTGGCTGCAAGCTCCGCCTGGGTTTCCTGCAGCTGCTTGGCGATGTCCCTGTGATGCGCCGCCTCCGCCTGCAAGCGGCGCTGGATATAAAACACGCCCGCTGCAAAGGTCGTGCCGATAAGCGGGCCCATGGCCGCGGCGATGGACCAGCCATCCGGATGCAGCCACGCGGGGATGAAGGCGGCCGCCGCCCACAGCACCGTGATGGAGATAAGGCCTGGCCACTTGGGCAAGGCGCGCAGGAAGACGAAGATGAGCGGGAACTCGAGCCACATGAAATCCTGCGCGTGGACCATCAGCCCCAACCAGAGCAGGCACAGCCCAGTGAGCCAGAGCCAGGTGGGAAGCCAGCGCTCGGCCGCGTACACCGCGGCTAGGCCGATGGCCAAAAGGATGGCGCGGGCGTCCAAGCGGTCATCGATATAGGCGCGGGCCACGCCGAAAAGCAGCAGAAACGCGAACATGGCGTGTAGGCCCCAGAGCCATAATTTCTGTCCAGAAAACACAATTTCCTACAGTATCTGCCGGAGGGTGGATGAGGGATCAACCAGTTGGTTGACTGGAGGTTCAACTAGGCCGTCGATTACTTCTGACCTGCACAAAGGGACTATAGAAGTATGTTCTTAGCTATTCGTGAAATCACCGCTGCGCGCGGCCGCTTCGGGCTCATCGGCGGCACCGTAGCGCTTATTACCCTGCTTTTGGTTATGCTCTCCGGCCTGACGGAGGGCCTGTCCAAGCAAAATACCTCGGCGCTTGAGGCCGTGGCGCAAGATCACCCCTACGTCAGCTTTTCTACCGAAGAGCCCGCCTATAACGAGTCCGAGATCCATGAAAAGGATCTTTCCGGGGATGCGATTGCCTTGGGCACCGCGCAAACCAAGCTGGAGGGCGAGGGCGCGGTAGGCGTGATGGGCCTTCCGGCCGGTACGACCATCCCCAATACTAACGCCACCATTCCGGAAGATGGCGCCGTCCTGTCTGACACGATTGATGCCTCCGGCACCGTGAATATCGGCGGAGTAGACCTTTCCGTAGAGGGCACCGTTGCCGAAACGCAGTTCTCCCACTCGCCTGTGGTGTGGGTATCTACCCAGACCTGGCAAAAGGTAAGCCATGCCCCAGAGGGGGTAGTCGGCACGGTTGCCCTGCACTCCGAAGAGGTACCCGGTTCGGTCGAGATGTCTGATTCCTTCTCCGGCCTGCCCGCTTACCAGTCCGAGCGCGGTTCGCTGCTGACCATGCAGGGCTTCCTCTACGGCATCTCCGCCCTGGTCACCGTCGCCTTCCTGACGGTGTGGACCCTGCAGCGCACCCGCGATCTCTCCATCCTTCGCGCCTTAGGCGCCTCGGTGCGCTACCTGCTGCGCGATGCCCTGGCCCAAGCCGCGCTGATTTTGGCGGCCGGCACCATCCTCGGCGCATTCGTCGGCTGGCTACTGGGCCTGTTGGCCTCTGGCACCGTCCCCTTCGACGTAACCGTGCGCACCATCATCGTTCCCGCGGTCGGCATCTGGATCCTGGGCATGGCCGGTGCCCTAGTCTCCACCCGCCGCGTAGCCAAAGCCAACCCCCTCGATGCATTGGGAGGAAATGCCTAAAATGTCCACCATTCTTGATATTCGCAACGCCACCGTCACCTTCCAGGACGGTACGACGACGACCACGGCGCTTGATAATGCCACCTTTAGCGCCGACTCCGATACCCTCACCGCCATCGTGGGCGAGTCCGGTTCCGGTAAGTCCACGCTGCTCTCCGTCGGCGCCGGGCTCATCACGCCGGACTCCGGCACCGTCGAGGTCGACGGCACGAACTCCATCATCTTCCAGCAGTCCAACCTGCTGTCCTCGCTCAAGGTGCGCGATCAGCTGCTCATCATGGACCACATGGCCGGGCGCAAGCTGCGCAAGGATCGCGCCGATGAGCTGCTAGAATTCGTTGCCCTTAAGGGCATGGGCAATCGCCGCATCGGCCAGCTTTCCGGCGGCCAGGGCCAGCGTGTCAATATCGCGCGCGCCTTAATGGATGAGCCGAACCTGCTGCTTGCCGATGAACCCACCTCCGCCCTCGACTCCCACCTTTCGCAGGAAATCATCCGCCTGCTGCGCGATATTACCCAGGAGCTGCACACCGCCACCGTGCTGGTCACCCACGATCGTTCCTTGCTCACCTTCGCCGACCACGTGGTCGAGGTCAAAGACGGCCGCGTGAGCAAGCAGGACGTTAACGGTGCATAACTAGCAGGCGGGCGATGGACTGGGGCATCGCCGCGGCAATCTGGGAAGCGGAACAAATGCCAAAACCATCGGGGGTATGTGCCGCAATGGCTGCGGCGTGCTGGTGTAGGGCGGCGGCGTGGAGGATCTCCATGATGATGTACTCGGCATCGGCCTTCGCGTGGTTTACCTGCGCAATGGTGGCGCCGAGGATGCCGGATAATACGTCTCCGGAGCCTGCGGTGGCCGCATAAGAGTGACCGGCATTCATCCCATAGATGGCCTGGTCGGGCGCGGTCACCGTGGTGATCCGGCCCTTGTGCAGGATAAAACAGTCCAAGTCCTCGGCCAGCTCGCGCTGGCGCGGGCCCACGCCCTCGCTGAGATCGAGCTCGCGGCCGAGGGCGGCCTCGTACAGGCGGCGGAACTCGCCGGCGTGCGGGGTAAGGATGACCCGCGGGTGGGTGCGGACACGATCGCGCAGCTCAGCGCTCTGGGCGAGCAGCGTCAGGGCATCGGCATCCAGGATGGTGGGCAGCTCGCGATCTAAGACGGTGCGGAGCTCGCGCGCCGCTGCTTCATCGGTGCCGCGGCCAGGGCCTACTACCCACGCCTGGGCATGTACCTTGTCCTCGGCGCTCGGGTGAGGAACCACCTCGGGCAAGTGGGGGACCACGGCATCGTTATCTATCACCCGCACCATGGACGGCGTGGCGCGCACCGCGCCGGTAGCCGCCAGGATGCCCGCGCCGGGATACGCGCTGCTGCCAGCACAGATAGCGGTGACCCCGCCGGTGTATTTCGTGCTTGAAGCGTGGGGAGTGGGGTCCACGATGGGCCCTGTGCAGCCCACGGGCTTGGGGGCGGTGACGTGGCCCAAGTGGACATCGGCAAGCACGGGCTCCGCAGGCCACTGGTAGGGGAGATCGATGGTGGGCTCGTTGGCGATATAGCCCGCTGGCTCCGCCGAGGCCGTTAGTTCCTCCGCGAAGGACCGCGGCGCGTTGGGCAGCTGCAGATCGCACAGGACCACCGTGCCGCATTCCGGGGCGAAGACGTGACCGGCGCGCGCCCAACCGAAGCTCACGGTAATCGTTGCCTCGACCGCGTTCTCTGCGGCCACGCCCGTATCGGCGTTGATGCCAGAGGGGATATCCACCGAAAGCACCGGGATATCGTGCTGCTTGGCCGCGCGGTACGCGGCAAGACCCGCTCCGCTGAGGCCGCGGGTGGAGTTAAGGCCAGCGACGGCATCAATAAGCAGGCCTGTGGCCTCCGCGCGCGGTTGCTCAGTAATGGTTCCTCCGGCGGCCTTAAAGGCCTGCAACGCTGGGTCGTGCGCGGAACCGGCGACGAGGATTGCTTCGACGCCATAGCCCTCCTCGGCGAGGAAAGCGCCTGCATAAAGGCCATCGCCGCCATTGCCGCCAGGCCCGGCCAGGATGGAGATGCGGCGAGGCGCTGGGCCTGTCAGCATGGATTTCGCCGTGGCGGCAATGCCCTGCGCGGCCAGGCGCATGAGCTCATCATCGTGGCTCTGCTGCGCGAGGAGCGCGGACTCGGCGGAACGAACGGCGGATACACTATAGGCAGGTCGCATGCCCGCCACTATAGGCCTTAAGCAGCGGATTGGCAGGTGGGGCACCAGAAGAGGTTTCTGCCCTCCATTACCTGCTCTGCAATCGGCGTGCCGCAGACATAGCAGGATAGGCCCGCGCGCCGGTAGACGTAGACTTCGCCGCCGTGATCATCCTTGCGCGGGTCGCGGCCCATGGCCTCGGGGGAGTGCTCGGCCCGCACGGTATCGATGCGGCCGTGCTCCACGCCGTAGTTCATGAGCTCTACCAGGTCTTTCCAGATGGCGAAGAATGTTTCACGGGAAACATCCTTGCCAGGAGTGAAAGGGGAGAGGCCGGCGCGAAAGAGGGCCTCCGCGCGGTAGATATTGCCCACACCGGCATACAGGTGCTGGTCCATCATGAGGGAGCCTATGCTGCGGCGGGATTTGTGTACCTTGGCCCACAGGGCTTCGGGGTCGGCATCGGCGCGGAGCGGATCCTGTCCTACCTTGGTCAGCCGGGCCTGGTAGTCCTCCTCCGTAAGCAGCAGACAAAATTGGGGCCCGCGCAGCTGTGCGGCCTGCGTCCCATTGTCTATGCGTATGCGGATCTGACCGCGGGTTTCCTCGCGCGGTTCGAAGCTGAGCTTGCCGATGAGCCCCAGGTGAATATAGAGGATATGCTCCGGGTCCGCGGCGGTGAAGTGCACGAAGAGGTGCTTGCCAAAGGCCTCTGCGTGGTCGATTTCTGTACCGTCCAGAATGGCCGCCTCAGCGGCGAAGCGGCCTTGCGGGCTGGTCAGGTTGAGCGGCATCCCGCGATAGTCCGCGTTGAGAGTGTGGGCTAGGCGGTGGATCACGTGACCTTCAGGCATAACTTCAGTGTAGTGAAATAGTTGGTCGCCCCCAACTAGGGCGCGTGGCGCCGGGGAATGAAAAAGAGTAAACTCAAAGCGCGGATTGATTTTATTTCTATTGAAGGGTCGATAAATCATGACGCATGAAATCGGTTTTGACCGTGAAAAATACATAGAGCTGCAGTCAAAGCACATCCAGGCCCGCCGCGAAGAAATCGGTGGAAAGCTCTATCTGGAAATGGGCGGCAAGCTTTTCGATGATATGCATGCCTCCCGCGTGCTGCCGGGCTTTACCCCGGATAACAAGATCGCCATGCTGGAGCGCATTAAAGAGGACATTGAAATCCTCCCGTGCATCAATGCCAAAGACATTGCCCGCCACAAGGTACGCGCCGATTTAGACATCCTGTATGAAGACGACCTCCTGCGCCTAGTGGACGTATTCCGCAGCCGCGGCTTCTTGGTCGAAAACATCGTCATGACCCAGGTGGAAGACGGAAATACGCAGGCAGAGGCGTTCATCGAAAAGCTTGAGCGCCTCGGCCTCAAGGTTGCCCGCCACCGCGTTATCCCTGGTTATCCCACGAATACTGACCTCATTGTCTCTGAGGATGGTTTTGGTAAGAACGAATTTGCCGAAACCTCCCGGGATTTGGTCGTTGTGACCGCCCCAGGTCCTGGTTCCGGCAAGCTCGCCACCGCACTATCGCAGGTCTACCACGAGCACCAGCGCGGCAATAACGCTGGTTATGCCAAGTTTGAAACCTTCCCCATCTGGAATCTTCCCCTCGAGCACCCAGTCAACCTCGCCTATGAGGCTGCCACGGTGGATCTTAATGATTCCAATATTATTGACCACTTCCACTTGAGCGCCCACGGCGAATCCACGGTGAACTACAACCGCGACGTCGAGGCGTTCCCGCTGCTGCGGACCCTGCTGGAAAAGCTCACCGGCACCACGCCATACGAATCGCCCACGGACATGGGCGTGAATATGGCCGGCTACTGCATTACCGATGATGCGGTCTGCCGCGCCGCCGCACAGCAGGAAATCATCCGCCGCTATTTCAAGGCCAAAGTAGAAGAAGCCCGCGCCGGGCTGGGCGATGAGCAGTCCGAGCGCGCCGCCGTCGTCATGGCAAAGGCCGGCATTAAGGCCGATGACCGCCCTGTGGTTGGCCCGGCCCGCAAGCGCGCGGAGGAAACCGATGGACCCGCCTCCGCAATGCAGCTGCACGATGGCACCATCATCACCGGCCGCACCTCCCCGCTGCTGGGGTGCTCCGCGGCGATGCTACTCAATGCCCTCAAGTATTTAGCCGGCATCGATGACGAAACGCACCTGCTCTCGCCGGAGTCGATAGAGCCAATCCAAACGCTGAAGACGAAGCACCTGGGATCTTCCAACCCACGCTTGCACACCGATGAGGTGCTCATCGCGCTATCCGTATCCGCCGCGAAGGACGAGGATGCGCGCAAGGCGCTGGAGCAGATCAAGGAGCTCGCCGGCTGCGACGTCCACACCACCACCATCCTGGGCTCGGTGGATGAGGGAATCTTCCGCAACCTTGGCGTGCTCGTGACCTCGGATCCGGCCTTCGCCCGCAAGAAAGCGCTCTACCAGAAACGCTAAGGAATTGGGGATCTTTCCGGTAGCGGGCCTAAGATTATGGGCGTGACTATCGGCAAAGTTCTCCTGTATTACTGCTTTACCCCCATCGAGGATCCGACCGCCGTCATGCTGTGGCAGCGCACCCTGTGCGAGTCCTTGGGCTTGAAGGGTCGCATCCTCATTTCGGAACACGGCATCAATGGCACCGTTGGCGGCGACATGGATGCCTGCAAGCGCTACGTGCGCCAAACCCGTGAATACCCGGGCTTTAAGCGCATGCAGTTTAAGTGGTCCGATGGTGGAGCCGAGGATTTCCCGCGCCTATCGGTCAAGGTGCGCGATGAAATCGTGGCCTTTGGCGCGCCGGGCGAGCTGAAGGTAGATGAAAACGGCGTCGTGGGCGGCGGCACGCACCTCAAGCCGGAAGAGGTCAACAAGCTGGTAGAAGAGCGCGGCGATGAGGTCGTATTCTTCGATGGCCGCAATGCCATGGAAGCAGAGATTGGCAAGTTCAAAAATGCCGTCGTGCCGGATGTGCGCACAACCCATGACTTCATTGAGGAACTGGAATCCGGCAAATATGACTGGATGAAGGACAAGCCGGTCGTATCCTATTGCACCGGCGGCATCCGGTGCGAGGTCCTTTCCTCTCTAATGAAGAACCGTGGCTTCAACGAGATCTACCAAATCGATGGCGGCATCGTGCGCTATGGCGAAAAGTACGGCAATGATGGGCTGTGGGAAGGCTCCATGTATGTCTTTGACAAGCGCATGCACCAGGAGTTTGGCCAAGGACTAGAGGACCCGGGCTTTATCCAATTGGGCCACTGCGTGCACTGCGGCAAGGGAACTAATACCTTCCACAACTGCATTAATGAGAACACGTGCCGCCAGCAGGTGCTCATCTGTGATGACTGCATCCAAAATGTGGAAACCCAGCATTGCGGGAGACCGGATTGTGAGGAAGTGGCCCTTCGCCTTGCCAGCTAGCTTTGTGATGTCTAGTGACTTTTTGGACTCGGAGTCCATTGACTTTTTGGACTCGGAGTCCAGTTAGTTTTTTGACGCGGAGTCCAGGAAGTTTATGGACAGGATGTCTAACGACT